>JAHBWV010000004.1 GCA_019636845.1 Phycisphaeraceae bacterium | reverse complement strand
GGGGGGGGTTCATCCGCCGCCTGCGCGTCGGTCGGTGTGGACGACGCGTGAGAAGGTGATTCGGATTGTGTGGGCGACACTGGGTCGAGTGGTGTGGGTTGTGTGTGCCGGGGCGCGTCCGTGGCTGATCCGTCGATTCGGCGGGAGGGCGGGGCGTGGGTGTGTGCTGGCGCGCTCGGTTGACATTCTGATTCCGTGGAATGTTCGTCTTGGCGACAACGTGCGTGTGGGTGAGCGTGTGATTCTGTACGGGCTCGGTCCGATCGAGATCGGGAGCGGGACGGTGATCGATTTCCGTGCGCACTTGTGCGCGGGGACGCACGACATGACGGACTCGCGATTCCCGCTGATCAAGCCGCCGATCACGGTGGGGGCGGGGTGCTTCATCGGTCTGGATGCGTACATCGGTCCTGAGGTTGTGCTGGGTGATGGGTGTGTCGTGTGGCCTCGGGCGAGCGTGTACCGCTCGTTCCCGGCGGGGTCGGAGCTCAAGGGGAATCCGGCGAAGGACGTGTCGGCGCGGCCCGGGACGGGGGTGTGAGCGATGGCGCACGCGGCCGCGTTGAATGAACCGGGCGAGGGGGGCGAGCGGATCGGGCGCGCTCTGGCGTGGCGCCTGATCGGGCGGCACGTGTTTCGCGCGACGCCCCACGTGGCGCACGGTGTGCGGCGTCGGATTCTTCGGATGTTCGGGGCGCGGCTGCGGGGCAACGTGAAGATCCGGCGGAGCGTTCGGATCGATCGTCCGTGGAACCTGAGCGCGGGGCACCTGACGATTTTCGGTGATCACGCGACGCTGCGTCTGACGCGCGGGCTGTCGATCGGCGAGCGGTGCGTGATCAGCCAGTTGGCGATTGTCACGACGACGATGCTGGACCCGCGCGATCCGTCGCGGGCGATCGAGGGGGCGATCACGATCGAGGACGACTGCTGGATCGCGGCGGATTCGCTGGTGCTTCCGGGGGCCGTGGTGCGCGCGGGGACGGTGGTCGGGGCGCGGGCGCTGGTTGAGGGAGAGGTGCCGGGGTGGTCGATCGCGGTGGGGCAGCCGGCGCGGGCGATCAAGCCGCGTGCGTTCGTGCCTGTTGCAGCAGGAGCGGGCGCATGAGCGGCGTGGATATCTCACGCGCGCCGAGCCCTCACTCGCTCCGCAATCGGGCGGGTCGTGTGCTGTGGGGGCTGGTGCAGGGGACGCTGTTTCGGTTCTCACCTCGTCCGTGCCATCGGTGGCGGGTGATGCTGCTGCGGATGTTCGGGGGGCGGGTGTCGTGGCGTGCGCGGCCGTATCCGGGGTGCCGCGTGTGGGCTCCGTGGAATCTTGAGATGTCGGACTACGCGACACTGGCTGACGGTGTGGATTGCTACTGCGTGGAGCGGATCTCGATCGGCGCGCACACGACGGTGAGCCAGTACAGTTACTTGTGCGGGGCGACGCACGACTTCGAGCGGTCGAGGCGTCCGCTGGTGCCGCTGCCGATCAGGATCGGTGGGCAGTGCTGGATCGCGGCGGATGTGTTCGTGGGTCCGGGTGTGTCGATCGGCGAGGGGACGGTGGTGGGGGCGCGTTCGAGCGTGTTCGGCGATCTGCCCGAGTGGATGGTGTGCGTGGGGAGCCCGGCGAAGCCGATTCGGGCGCGTGTGATCCGCGAGGAGGGGGACGGGAGCGTGGAGGGGGGCGAGGGGAGATGAGCGTTCCGCTTCGTGTTATCTCGCCGGCGAAGAACCCCGACGCGCTAGGTGATTGGCGGACGTTTCGCTCGCGCGGGGCGAAGTGCTCTTGGAGCGAGGATGGGTCGATGGTGCTGGCGCATCGCGCCTCGACGCTGGAGCACGAGCCGGACGAGATCGAGCCGTGCGAGGTGGGCGTGCTGGATGTCGAGAGCGGCGTGTTCACGTGCTTCGGGATGACGACGGCGTGGAGCCACGCGGACGGTGCGAGGTTGCAGTGGGTCGGGGCGGATCGCGCGGTCTTCAACACGCGCGACGATGATGATCGGTTGCGTGCGCGGATCGTGACGCTCGGACGTGGCGGGAGATTGCTGCGAGCGGAGGAGATCGGGCACGCGATCCACACGGTGTCGCCGGATGGGGGCTCTGCGCTGACGATTCCCTTCGAGCGCCTGGGTGACTTTCGGCATGCGCTCGCGATACCCGCGCTGGTCGATCCGCACGTGGCGAATCCCGCGCCGCGTCACTGCGGGGTCCACGTCGTCGATCTGGCGCGGGGGACGAGCGAGTTGCTGCTCTCGCTGGCGGAGATCGCCGAGTTCCGGCGCTCGGAACTGGGTGAGGGACGCACGCACGTTGTTGATGATCTCTCGTATGCGCCGGGCGGGAGGCGTGTGGCCGTGCTGCACAGTTTCGAGCGCGCGGATGGGATCGTTCACACGCGGCTCCTGACAACGGACGCGACGGGCGCGGGCGGGTTGCGGCTTGTGTGTGAGGGGCGGATCACGCGGCACGCGTGGATGGATGACGCGACGCTGCTGGTTCAGACCGGGGCCGGCGCGATCGAGATCGTGCGCGACGGGGAGGGTGGGCCGGAGGAGACGGCGGCGCTGTCGCTGACGCCGCTGCATCCGGATGGGTCGTTCGACGCGGCGGTGTATGGTGATGGAGATCGGTTGGTGGCGATGCAGTGCCGCCGGGTTGCGGATGAGTCGGCGTGCCTTGGGGTGTGGATGTGGCGAGGCGGTGCTGCGCGAGAGATGGTTGTTGATCTTGGGCGGCTGTCGGCGCACGCGCCCGAACCGGGCGCGATCGATCCGGGCGCGATCGACGAGCGCGACACGAAGCCGGCGCTCGATCCCTTCGGGACGCGGGTGTGCGTGGATGCGCGTGTCGAGGGTCGCGACGTGGTCGGCGTGGCGGAGATCGCGGGGCACACGGGGCGTGCGCGGCCGGAACGCGCGGCGCGAACAGAGCACGCGGCGCGGGGGGCGGAGGTCGAGTCGCGCGAGACGGACCTGGGGCTGTTGGAAGAGGCGCGGGCTGCGGTGTGGGGCGTGGTGATGGGGTGGGGCGTGCGGCGAGTCGGGGGGAACGCATGAGCGGACCGGCGATCACGATTTTCATACAGACGCTGAACGAGGAGAAGAATCTTCCCTCGTGCCTGGAGTCGGTGCGCGGGTTTGATGACATCGTGGTGCTGGATTCGCTCTCGACCGACGGGACGGAGCGGATCGCGCGTGAGTTCGGGTGTCGCTGGTACGCGCGGAAGTTTGACGGGCGCGGGCCGCACCAGAACTGGGCGATGGAGAACATCCCGTGGCCGCATCGGTGGGTGTTCTATCTTGATGCGGACGAGCAGATGACGCCGGAGCTGCGCGCGGAGATCGAGGCGATCGCATCGGACGAGAACGAGCGCCGGGTGGCGTTTTACTGCGGCAGGCGGAACTACTTCATGGGGAAGTGGCTGCGCCACGCGATGCCGCCCGGGAACATCATGCGGTTCTTCCGGCCGTCGAAGATCCGATTTGAGCGGCTTGCGAACCCGGTTCCTCTGATCGACGGTGAGCACGGGTATCTGCGGAACCACTTCATTCATTACAACTTCAGCAAGGGGCTTTCGGAGTGGTTCGAGCGTCACAACCGGTATTCGACGTACGAGGCGCGGGAGACGATGCGTGCGCTCAAGGAGAACCCGGTGTCGCTGGGGCGGTTGTTCTCTCGCGATCGGAACACGCGCCGGCTGGAGCTCAAGAATCTGTCGTTCCGGATGCCGCTGAGGCCGGTGCTGAAGTTTCTGTACATGTACCTGCTGGGGCGGGGCTTTCTGGACGGGCGTGCGGGGCTGACGTACTGCGTGCTGCAGGCGATCTATGAGTATCAGATCTGCCTGAAGGTTCGTGAGTTGAAGCGTGTGGAGCGCGGGCTGTCACCGAGTTAAGCCCAGACGAACGGAGCGTGAGCGGGCATGTCACTCAAGCAATCCGCACCGGTGCAGGCGATGCTCCCGTATCTGCGGGCCGTGAAGTATGATCGTCTGCGGCGGCGTGCGCTTCGGCGGGCGCAGACGCCCGTCGAGGGTGAGGGCTCGCGGGATCAGCCCGCGTCGGCGTTTTTCGTGGGGAGCGGCCGCTCGGGGACGACGATGCTCGGGCGTTTGTTCGAGCGGCATCCTGATGTGCTGTATCTCTTCGAGCCGTATCACGCGTGGGCGGCGATCGAGCCCCGGAGTGACGCGACGAACTTTCACACCCGTGCGGAGCCGGCGTTCTTCATGGACGCGTCGTTCGCAACGCCCGAGGCGCGGATTCGGTTTGTCCGGACGATGCTGTCGGAGGCGGCGGAGGCGGGTCGGCGGATGCTGATCGAGAAGACGCCTCACAATGTGTGCCGCATCGGGTTCATCGAGGCGCTGGTGCCGGACGCGATGCGCACGAGGTATGTTCATATCGTGCGTGACGGGGTTGACGTGGTGCGTTCGATCGCGCGTCTGGCGACGGTGGGGACGTACCGGATCGCGGGGAAGCGGAACTACAACCAGTGGTGGGGGCGCGGGGGATGCAAGTGGACGGCGCTGGCGCGTGACGGGGCGCGGGCGGAGTATTTCGCGAGCGAGATCGGTTCGCTCACGACCGATGCGCAGCGCGGGGCGTATGAGTGGCTGTGCAGCATGGGTGAGGCGGAGCGGTGGCGGGAGCGGCTGGGGGATCGGATGCTCGAGATCCGCTATGCGGATCTGACGGCGAATCCGCGCGCGGTTGTGGCGCGTGTGTGCGCGCACCTCGGGCTTTCGTGCGATGGGGCGTGGCTGGAGGGCGCGATCGCGCAGGTGCATCCAGAGCGTCGGAACGCGGGGGATGCGCTGCGCCTGCCGCCGGGGATGCGGAGCGCGTTCAACGCGTACCAGGAGAGGCACGGGTTTGAGGGGCGTGCGGAGGGGTTGTGAGCGCGTGGGGCGAGGGCGCGATCACTCGGGCGTTTCGACGTTGATCGGCATGTCCTGGCCCCCGGACCTGCTTCGATCGGGGTTGTAGCGGGTGGAGAAGTCGACGACGCCTCCGTCGTCGGTGAGGTCTGATCCTGCTGCGTAGAGGATGAAGGGGCGGCCTCCCGGGTGGGGGCCCTTTGCGGGGCCGAGGTAGCCGAAGGGCCGGTCGGTGTAAGGATCGGGAATCGGATGGCTGAGGTAGTCGGGGACGAGGGCGTCGAGGGTTTCGGGGTGGGTGGTGGTGGCGAGGCGGTGGCGTTCGAGGGCGAGGAGGATGCGCGTGCCGCGGCGTGTGGCTTCCATCATGTCGGCGGTTTCGGTCAAACGCTCGCAGACGCGGAACATGGAGCCGAGCATGGGGTTGGCGATGACGGCGTTCCACATCTCGGCCTGTTCGGTGCGTCGCGCGGCCCTTGCGGCGGGTGGGGTGTCGATGAGTTCGGCCCATTCGGCGAAGGCACGGCGCGTGAGCGAGACCTGCGCATCGAGCGTGAGCCCCGTGGGGAGCATGCGCCGTCCGGGCGTGATGTTGACGGGTGTGTCGTGATCCTCGTTGGCTTCCTGCGCTGCGAGTTCGGCCATTTCGAGGGTGAGGATGAGCGTGGCGAGGGATTCGCCCCGCATCGCGACGGCGGGCGAGATGCACGCGGGCTCGGCGAGGATTGCGTCGAGTTCGCGGAGCGATGCGTCGTCGAGCAGGTGTGACGCGACGGCACAGCGGACCTGCGTGAGCATGAGCTGCTCGATCGCGCCGGCGGCGAGCCGATCGATCTGAACGGCGGTGATGGAGACGACTCGGGCGAGCGTGGCGAGGGTGCGCGTGCCTCGGACGAAGGCGTCACGGTCTCCGGCCCTGAGGGATTCTGCGTTGTGTGCCGCGAGGAGGAGTGCGGCGCGCCGGGTTGCGCCGGCGTGACGCGAGGATTCGCGGGCGGCTCCGCGGTCGCCGATGCTGCCGAGCGGGCGTGTGGGCGGCGCGACGGGTGTCGAGAGGGATGCGAGGCGCCCGATGATGCCCGCGTCGAGGGACCAGCGGATGGCGGTGCGGGTGGCCTGTTCGGAGCGGAGGCGGGCATCTGGTTCGGCCTCCTGCCAGACGGTGGAGCCGAAGATGAGGCCCTCGTAGAGGACGCTGGTCTGGCTCTCTTCGTCTTCGAGTTCGGTCTCGATGGTGCGCATCGCGTCACGGACCGCGCGGAGCGTGGCCTCGGCATCGGTGCCTGCCGCATCGGTGTAGGGCGCGAGCAGAGCCGCGGCCTCTTGGCGGAGGGATTGCAGAGTGGGCGTGGGCGCGGCGGTCTGCCGATCGGGCGCGAGGAGGAGGATCGAGACGCACAGCGCGGCGTGGTGCATGGGTGTATCTTCGTGGATTGTCTCAGTGCATTCAAGCGTGAAGCGGGGGGTCGGATGTGATACGCTGGGCGTGCCGGTGTGCGACAGTGGAGGCGCGTCATGACATCTGGGCACGACACGGGGGTCACGCGGGGTCCGGAGCGGGGCGATGACGGCGCGGGGAGCGGCGCGCGGGACGGGGCGTTGTCCGGGCGAGCGGGAGAGGATGGGGTGGTGACGAGCACGGGTGCGATCTCGGGGGAGATGGCGCCATCGGAGCCGGCTGCGTTTGAGCGTCCGGGCGATCTTGTCGGCCCGTATCAGTTGATCTCGATGCTGGGTTCCGGGGGCTTCGGAACCGTGTGGCTGGCGGAGCGTCGGCACCCGATGGTGCAGCGCGTGGCGCTGAAGATCATCAAGCCGGGGATGGACTCTCGGGCGGTGGTGGCGCGGTTCGAGCACGAGCGTCAGGCGTTGGCGCGGATGGACCACCCGGGGATCGCGCGTGTGTTCGACGGCGGGGTGACGGATCGCGGGCGCCCGTACTTCGTGATGGAGCGGGTCGAGGGGGAGCCGATCACGTCGTATTGCGATCGCCACTCGCTGTCGGTGCGTGAGCGGCTGGGTCTGTTTGTCTCGGTGTGCAACGCGGTGCAGCACGCGCACTTCAAGGGTGTGATCCATCGGGACATCAAGCCGTCGAACATTCTTGTGGCGCGTGCCGACGGCGCGCCGCTGGTGAAGGTGATCGATTTCGGGATCGCGAAGGCGATCGGCCACTCACCGGCTTCGGACGGGCCTCACACGGAGGCGGGCGTGATGGTGGGGACGCCGGAGTACATGAGCCCGGAGCAGGCGTCGATGGGCGCGAGCGACATCGACACCCGGAGCGACGTGTACTCGCTGGGCGTGCTGCTGTATGAGTTGCTGGTGGGTGAGTTGCCGTTCAGCTCGCGGGCGTTGCGGGCGGCAAGTTACGCCGAGGTGCAGCGGATGATCCGCGATGTGGACCCTCCGACGCCGAGTCGGCGGCTGCTCGGGCTCTCGCCCGAGGCGTCGAAGGAGGCGGCGCAGCGCCGGCGGACGGCGATCGATGCGCTGGGGCGTGACCTGAGGGCGGAGCTTGAGTGGATCCCGATGCGGGCGATGCGGAAGGACCCATCGGAGCGGTACGCCTCGGCGGGTGAGTTCGGCGCCGATGTCTCGCGATACCTGAGGGGTGAGGCGATCGTCGCCGCGCCGGAGAGCACGCGGTACAGGGTGCGGAAGTTCGTGCGTCGGAACCGTGTTCGTCTGGCGGCGGGTGGGGTGCTGGTGCTGGTGCTGCTGGCGGGGCTTGCGGGGACGCTGTGGCAGGCGCGGGCGGCATCGCAGGAGCGTGACGCGGCGCGGGATGCGCTGGGGAGAGAGTCGCTCGCGCTCGCTCGTGCGGAGGCGGTGATCGATCTTGTCACGCGGTCGCTGCGCGAGGCGGATCCTTACCAGGGGGGCGTGGAGTCGGTCACGGTTGTTGAGGCGATGGAGAACGCGATCGCCGAGCTTGATTCCACCCGGGCCGTCGATCCGGAGACCGAGGCGCGGCTGCGCGAGACGATCGGTGCGATCCTCCAGAACAACGCCAGGCCGGGGATGGCCGAGGCGCAGTTCGCGCGTGCGTTGACGATCCGTCGGTCGATCTCTGACGGGGACTCGGATGGCGTGGCGTCGGCGATGAACGGCCTGGGGGGTGCGGTCGAGTCGCAGGGGAGGCACGCGGAGGCGGAGGGGATCTATGCGGACACGCTGGAGATGCGCCGGCGGCTGCACACCGGGGACGATGCTTCGGTCGCGGGTTCGATGAACAACCTCGCGTTCGTGCGCGCGAAGCTCGGTCGACTGGCCGAGGCGGAGGCGATGCACGCGGACGCGCTGGCGATGACGAGGCGGTTGTTTCCCGGTGACCACGAGATGGTGGCGACATCGCTGACGAATCTGGCGATCACGCGGCGCGACATGGGGAGGTTCGACGACGCCGAGCCCCTGCTCATCGAGGCGTTGGAGATGATCCGGCGGCTGCACCCCGGCGACCACCCGATGGTTGCGGAGGCGATGAACAACCTCGCGCTACAGCGGTCGATGGCGGGGAGGGACGGCGAGGCGGAGCCGCTCTTTGTGCAGTCGCTGGAGATGTCGAGGCGGCTTTTCTCTGGGGATCACCCGCTGGTCGCGGCGTGCATCAACAACCTCGCGACGGTGCGCGAGTCTCTGGGCCGCCAGGCAGAGGCGGAGGCACTCTTTCTCGAGGCGCTGGAGATGACTTCGCGGATCCACGGCGGGGACCATCCCTCGGTGGTGCTGCACACCGTGAACATCGCGAACCTTCGGATGTCGGCGGGGCGGATGGCGGAGGCGGAGCCGCTGCTCGTGGATGCGCTGGCGATGAATCGCCGGTTGTTTCCCGGTGATCATCCGATGACGGCGGAGTGCCTGATCCGGATCGCGTTCGTGAACAAGGACCTTGGGCGTCTCGATCGCGCGGAGCCGATCTTCTCCGAGGCGCTGGAGATGAACCAGCGGCTCCATGATGGGGACCATCCGGAGATCGCCTCGTGCATGAACAGCATCGCGTTCCTGCGTCGCGATCAGGGCGATCTCGCGTCGGCGGAGGAGATGCTGTCGGATGTGCTGGCGATGACGAGACGGATCTATCGGGGCGATCATCCGGATCTTGCACGAGCTCTCAACAACCTCGCCTCTGTGAAGAAGGAACGGGACGATCTGGCTGGGGCGGACGCGCTGTTCACTGAGTGTGTCGCGGTTGTGCGCCGGACATTCCCGCCTGGTCACCCGGTGCTGGCGGTTGCGTTGGCGAATCTTGCCGATCTGCGCTCGCGCCGAGGCATGCACGCCGACGCGGTCGCGCACATAGAGGAAGCGCTGGCGATTGCCGAGGCGGCGTATCCGGAGGATCACCCCGAGATCGCCAGATACAGGGGGATGCGCGATCGGTTCGCGGGCGCGGCGGGCGAGGGCGGTCCGGGGTGATACATCGGAGCTCGAGATCGAGGGTGATATGCGTCGGTCGAGCGGTGGAGTGGGGCGGATTGTGGGGGGGTGGTGGGGGGGTGGCGGGGGGGTTGGT
>JAHBWV010000003.1 GCA_019636845.1 Phycisphaeraceae bacterium | reverse complement strand
AACGGCGTCGGCGTGGGGCGCGGTCCCGGCCGGCTCGCAGCGATCAATGCTCGGCGTGCAGAACACAGGACGCGTCGGCACACTCACCAACACGAGCGGCTCACCGACGTGGCGCAACACGATCGACGATGGAGCGGGCAACGCGACGTTTGCCGGGACGATCACCGCATCGAACATGCCGCAGGCCAAGGCCGTCCAGACCTATCGGGACGTAAGGAACTTCTCGGCCGGCGTGCTGGTCAACGGGAATCAATCGCCGAACATCGACGCGCTCACGGTCAACATCCCGGGGCCGGGCGTCCTGATCCTCCGGGGATCGATCCAGGTGAGGTTGTCCTACGGGGCCGACTCATCCACCTACGCCTACTTCAAGCTCGAAGAGACGACAGGAGGGCCGTCGGTCGTGCTCAACGAGAGCGCGAGCGGTGGATGGGCAAACAGTCTGGCGAACATCGAGCACGCGAGCGTGATCGTCGTGGAGTGGGTCCTGCCGGTCACTGCGGGGACACGATCGTTCAAGACGTCACTCTTCAACAACTCATCGGTCGGAATTCGCTACTTCTCAACCTCCCTCACCGCAACGTTCATGCCCGGCGGACTGTGAACCGACGGTCATGCCTCGCGCCAAACGCTCACTTCGATGAACTCCCGCCTCACCTCACCCTCATCTCCAGCACCCCCGCGCTGAAACCCTCCTGCATATCGATCTTCACGCGCACACCCTTCGCGCTCACCGGATCAAACCGCGCCGAGTTGAACGCATCCCTCACCACCCCCGATTCCTCCACCGACGCCACACGCCTCCACGCCCCACCCACCAGCGCCTCCACGCTCCACTCCCGAGGCACGCGGCACTGGCCACGCCCCGTGTCATCAAACCAGTACACCGAAACCTCACCCACACGCCGCGGCTCGTCAAACTCCACCGCCACCCACTCCCGCCCTGCCGGCTCCGCGACATCGCCCGCAACCGGGCCGGATGCTCCTTGACCGGCAACACCCTTGCGTGGCCAGAAGGTCAGGCGCGGAATCGAATGGTCGATGCTGCTCGACGGCTCCAGCCCGTCGATGATCGCGCCCGCGCCCTCGCCGTGCCCGACGAAACTCGCGAAGGCCCGCACGCCGCTCGGAGGCAGCGGGTCCATGAACTGCACAGACTCCGGCAACCACACCACCATCTCGCTCTTCCCCCGATTCGCCCACGCGAAGTACGGGATCATCGAGAGCGACGCTGCCTCCAGAACCGGCCCTTCACGATAGAGCGAGCCATCGCCCCCGCGCGAAGAAGCCGACAACGCCGAGGCAACGATCGCCGGCGCGCCGAACACACTCCGCTCGCCCAGCCCCAACGCCGCGCCGGGCGGCAGCACCAGCGTGTGCACCGAACGGGCGTGATCCGGCGATTCCGCGGCATACACGATCGGGCCCCGCATGATCGCCACCCGACCCACACTCTCCTTCACGCGCGGGTCCGCGTACACACGCCGCGCCTCCATCGGAATCCGGATCCCGACCGTGTGGACCACACCGGGGTCCGATGCCGTCCGCAGATAGCCGTCCGCATCGATCGTCGGCCCGTCGCCGCCCCGCGATGCCCACGAAGGCCAGCGCGCCGCGAGTATCAACTCTCGCGACGTGGTGTTGTTGATGCGGATACGAACGCTCCCGTCGAACGGATACGCCGTTTCCTGCTCGATCGTCACCCGCTCGCCGCCGATCTCAACCGTCGCGACGCCCGGCATGTACTGGTTCACGTAGATCGTGTCGCCCCTCACCGCGTACGTGTATCGCCCCAGCGAAGCGAGAAACCGCAGCACGTTCGGCGGGCAGCACGCACACTCGAACCAGTCGCGGCGTGCCGCACTCCCCCGGCTCGCCATCGGATTCACATAGAAGAATCCCGCCCCATCCCCCGAGAGCCCAGCGAGCACCGCGTTGTACAGCGTCCGCTCGAACTGATCCATGTACCGCGCCTCGCCCGTAAGCAGGAACATCCGGTGCGCCCACATGCACAGCGCGATCGATGCGCACGTCTCCTGGTACGCCGAGTGCGTCGGGATGTCGTAAGGATCCGTGAACCCCTCGTTGTGCGCCGACGGGCCGATCCCGCCCGTGATGAACATCCGACGCTCCGTCACATCCTCCCACAATGCGTCCAGAGCGCCCCGATAGTTCCCCCGCCCGCGCAGCGCAAGGTCCGCCATCGCCATGTACATATACCCCGCCCGCACCGCGTGCCCCGCGGCTTCCATCTGCTCCGCCACCGGCTTGTGGTCCTGCGCATAATCCCCCCACGGGCCGTACATCGTGCCGTCCAGCTTGCGATGGGGCCGCCCGCGCTGCTCCAGCAGAAACTCCGCCAGATCGAGGTATCGCGTCTGGCCTGTGACATCGAAGAGTCGCACAAGCGCGAGCTCCAACTCCTGATGCCCCGGCGGCGCGGTGAAGCTCTCCGGCCCGTAGAGATCATCGAGAAAGTCCGCCGCGCGGATCGCCACGTCGAGCAGCGTCCGCTTCTTCGTCGTCTGATAGTGCGCCACGCCGGCCTCGATGAGGTGGCCCATGCAATAGGTTTCGTGGTCCCACTCTTCGCGCGTGAAGCGGTTCTCCATCCCCGCCTTCAGCGTGTAATAGGTGTTGATATACCCGTCCGCGTGCTGCGCCCGCGCGACCTTCTCGATCAGCGCATCCAGATCCGCGTCGAGGGCGGCGCGTCGCTCGGCATTCTCTTCCGTCGCGATCAGGTACGCCCACCCCTCCATCATCTTGTAGACATCCGAATCGTTGAAGAGCAGCCCCTGATACGCACCCGGGTTCGGATCGCCCGCGATCTTCGCCGCCGCACGCTCGAAGTTGGCGATACGCCCCGTGACATCACACTGATGGCGATTCGCGCCCAGCGTCCCCTCGCGCACCGCGTTCATTCTCGACCGCCAGAACGCCCCGCCCGCAGAGACCGACTCATGCGCCACGGGCACGATCCGTGCATCCGTCTGCGCCGACGCGTCCGTGGTGCCGCCCATCGCACACGCAGCAGCGAGAAGCCACGCGCCACCGATCTTCACGCTCAACATGCCTTCGCCTCCGCACGCTCTCCGACACTGGTCGCCCGCACTCTACCGCTCATCTTCCACCACCACGATCCCGCAATCGATGTACTGCCCGCCGCGCGTCTGGCGGCAGTGAATCGCGATCGTGTTCTCACCGGCACGCAACGCCCTTACGCCCGCTTCGTCGAGCGCGACCACCCGATAGTCCGTCGTGTACCCGGGCAACGTCGCGACCTTCACACCGTTCAGGTACACCTCCGCATCCTCATCATGATGGATAGAGAGCGCGACCTTGCCCCGCGGCACCGTCTCCATCGTGAACGTCCGGCGGATCCAGATCTCGCCGCTCGACCACTCCGTGCCGATCCGTGCGCCCGGCGTCCCCTTCGTGCCGAATCCCGCGCTCCCGCGTTCCCACGCCGAGTCATCGAACGACACGTCCGACCACACGCGCCCGTTCGCGTCTGGTCCCGGCGCGTTGATCGTGTGACGCCACCCGCCGGAGAGCCCGCCGATGTCGCGGACCGCGCTCGCCGCGTGAGGCAGCACCGTCCGAACCCGCAGCGGTGTGTCGTACAACTTCAGCGTCGCTGAGCGCACACGCTCCGGATCGATCTTCCACACCTTGCGGTCATAGGTCAGCCACCCGTTCACCTCGATCTCCACGTCCGTCGTCTGCGTGTAGACCGCGGCGCACAGCCCCTGCCCGATCAGCATCGGGAACTGCTCCAGCATCGCCATATAAGCGTCCGACAGCTCCTCCTTCGTCTTGTAACTGACATACCCCCAGTTATCCCTGTCCACCCACGTGTGCCCATCAACAGGCAGCCCGAGCCCGCCGAACTCGCCCAGCACCGACGCCCGCACCGGCTCGACCGGTGGCATGCCCGGCCCGGGATACAAGTGATAATCGATCGTGTCGCCGACGCCCATGTCCGTCCACCCGCTGGCGTTGTTCACAAGCCGCGTCGGGTCAAACGCTTTCGTGTGCTCAACGATCTGCCTGGACCATTCCAGATCGTTCTGGCCCCACCCCTCGTTCCACGGCACCCACATCACGATGCTCGGATGGTGCCTGAAGTCCTCGATGATCTCCATCCACTCGGCGACAAACGCGTCCTTCCACTCCTGCGTCAGCGCGGGGTTGCCGAACTTGTTCTTCTCCGATCCCGCCGGCTCATCGCTGAAGAACGGGCTCGGCATGTCCTGCCAGACCATGATCCCGATCCGATCGCACCACCAGTAATACCGGTCCGACTCCACCTTCACATGCTTCCGAAGCATGTTGCTCCCCATCCGCTTCGCCGCCTCGATATCGAACCGCATCGCCTCGTCGCTCGGCGGCGTGTACAGCCCGTCCGGCCAGAAACCCTGATCCAGCGGACCATAGTGGAAGATCGGCTTCCCGTTCAGCAACAGCCGCGGCACACCATCCTCATCCTTCCCGAGCGACACCGATCGATACGCCAGATACGACCTCACCTCGTCGACGACCCGATCCCCCTGCGTGATCCTGATGCTGACGTCATACAGAAACGGATCGTCCGGCGTCCACGGGCGCGGATCGCCGAGAACGATCCTCGGACGCCCGAGCCCTCCCTGACACTCGATCGCCGCCAGCGGCTCTCCACCCTTCTCGATGAAAATCTGCGCAACCATGTCCGGCGCAAACTCGCCCGCGTGCTCGGGGAAGATATCGATCACGCCGGTCGCGGGGTCGGCATCAAACCGCACACGCGTGATATGCACCTCGTTCACCGGCTCGAGCCACACGGTCTGCCAGATGCCGCTCGTCGGCGTGTACCAGATCCCGTGTGGGCTGAGCCACTGCTTCCCGCGCCCCTGCCCGCCCGTGTCCGTCGGATCGTGCGCCACGACGACGATCTCATTCGTGCCGTCCCTGAGCGCGTCGGTGATGTCGAACGAGAAGGGCGTGTACCCGCCGACATGCTCGCCGACTTCCTTTCCGTTGACGCGCACCTTGCAGCGCCAATCCACCGCGCCGAAGTTCAATACCACCCGCCGCCCCTTCCACGACGCGGGGATCTCGAACGTGCGCATGTAATGAATCGTCTGATCGGGCCGAACGATCTTCCCGACGCCCGAGAGCGCCGACTCCGGCGGGAACGGCACCAGGATCTTCCCCTGCACGCGGTCCGTGCTCGCCGGGTCCATCCCCAGGATCGCATAGTCCCAGAGACCGTTGAGGTTCATCCACTCCTCGCGCTCCAGCGACGGGCGCGGATACTCCGGCCACACGTTCTGGGGCGTCACCCGCTCGCCCCACTCGGTCATCAACTTCCCCGCGACCGGCTTCCATCCCTCGTCGCCCATCGCGATCGCTCCTCCCGCGCCGAAGCATCCGCACAGCGCCGAAGCCAGTGCCGCCCGAACGATCGCTCTCGACGCTGCGCTCACTCGATCCCGCATCACCATGCTCCTCATCGCTCTGACGCAGGCCGCGCCGCCGATCCGGCACGCGCCCGCGCTCCGATCCAACACAAGCAACTCCCGCTCACTCCGCCGGCACGCATCGCCCGCTCGCCCACGCCCTGAGCTTCTCGATCCGCTCGCGCATCGTCACCGACAGAGGCGGGCTCTGGCGCATCACGTCCTCGATCGATTCCGTCGTCGGCTCCTTGCGTGCCGCGAAACGCTCGTGCATCGTCGCCACGATCGCCTGCTCGATCTCCGCCCCGCTGAACCCCGCGCTCGCCGCGACCAGGCGCGGGATGTCGAACCTCGCCGGCTCGCGCCCGCGCTTGCGAAGGTGCAGCTCGACGATCGCGCGCCGCGCCTCCTCGCCCGGTAGATCCACGAAGAAGATCTCGTCGAACCGCCCCTTGCGCATCAACTCGGGGGGCAATTCGTCGATCGCGTTCGCCGTTGCCACAAGAAACACCGGCTCGCGATGCTCCTGCATCCACGTCAGCATCGTCCCGAACATCCGGCGCGACAAGCCCCCATCGCTCGCCGCGGAGCCGGATGCCGAGCCCAGTGCCTTCTCGATCTCATCCACCCACAGCACCGCGGGCGCCATCGCCTCCACCTGGCGCAGCGCCTCGCGCAGCCGCCGCTCGCTCTCTCCGACGTACCGGTCATAGAGCACGCCCGGATCAAGACGCAGCAACGGACGCGTCCACGCCGTCGCCACCGCCTTCGCGCACAGACTCTTCCCCGCTCCCTGCACACCGAGCAAGAGCACGCCCCTGGGCGGCGTCAAACCAAACTGCGACGCCTCTTTGCTGAAAGACGCCGCACGATCCGCCAGCCACTTCTTCAGACGCCCCATCCCGCCGATCTCGTCCATGCTCGTCGGGGCCTCGACAAACTCGAGCAACTCGCCCGATCCCAGCAACAGCCGCTTCGACGCGATCATCCGCGGAATGTCCGAGGCATCCAGCTTCCGATCATCCGTGATCGCCTCGCGCACGATCTGGCGTGCCTGCCTCCGTGTCAGCCCGCGCAGGTTCGCGACGATCCGCGCCACCTCACGCTTGCTCACATTCACCTCGATCGGCTCGTACCGATGCTCCTGCTGCACGGTCTTGCGCAGCAACGCCTCCAGCTCCTCCTCATCGGGCAGCGACAGGTCCAGCCGCACCGCGTGGTGCTCCACCGTCGCCGGAATCCGATCCGAGTGATCGATCAGCACCAGTTGCCCGCCCGTCCCCGCCCCCGACCCGCCGATCGCAGGCCCGGAGAGCAACGCCTCGCGCAGAGCCCGCAGAGTCTCCGGCTCGTTCAGATGATCCGCCAGATCGAGCATGGCGTAGATCGTCCGGTCCAGGTCGCCCCGCCTCGCCTCACCCGCGAACCGCTTCAGCACCGCACGCGCACCGTCATGGACATTGTCCGCCTCAACCCCCGACCAGTCGCGCAGGCCCTGTACCGCGCTCCACACCTTCAGCGGCCGCCCCAGCGTGTTTGACGCCTCCACCACAACGTCCAGCGCCTCCGACTCCTCGTGCGTCACGATCCGCACGCATCGGTGCCCGGACTTCAACAAGTTCACCAGCCGTGTCACGTCGTCCATGCGATCTCCACACCCAGCGTACCAAGTGCCCCGCCACCCGCGCTGAAACCACAGCCCATCTCCGTATACCCCTCCGCGGCATCCCCGTGCGTTCCCGGGGAAGGGCGGCCCTCACTCGCCCCGGCTCGGCCCATCACCCTCCAGATGGCCTCCGATCTCCGGCTCGCTCCGGGCGCGCCCGTTGACCCGGGCCGCGCCCGATTCCCCTCCCCACACTGGCGGAGACCTCACCGACCACCCGCCCAGAGCGGCCCACATTGGCCATATCCCACCAATCTCTGGCTTCCGCTGCGCACTCTCCAACGCACGACGCGAACTGCTCAGCGTCGTGAACGATCGCCAGAGCCGATCGCCGACCATAGGCCCGATAAGACAACCTCTCGTCAACACCGCTTTATGGGGTGCCATTCTCTAGTTTGAAGTGGTACGCTCTTTGCCGGTGCATATCTTCCTCGGCTGGGCATGGCGGCCGTCACACGAGGAATCGGGTTGTTACGCGTCGTGCTGCTCGGCAGTTGGAAGATAGAGGAGCGGGACACAATGCCTGATCAGACCGTGGGCCGCCATAGCGCGTGGGCATTCTGCGCGCTCGTCGCGGCCGGTACAGCCCAAGCCCAAGCCCAGTCCGCATCGCCCGATGCCCCCGTCCACACCCTCCGTGCCGGCCCGCGCTTCGACCGCATGCTCATCGCCGATCCCAATGCCCGCACCAGCGATGCAGCGCGCCTCAACCACGACCTCGCATCCAAAGACGGCCTCACCCCCCCTCCGACACCCGGCTACACCGTCACCAGCACCGTCCTTGCCAAGATCGCCGCCCCAGGAGATTGGCCCGCCCCCCTCGCTGCCAACTACCCCGCACTCACCGGCGAACCCATCGACGGACTCCCCGGCTGGTGGAAGATCGAACTCCCCTCCATCGCCGAGGCGATCGCCACCGCCGACACCCTCGCTGGTTCCCCCGAGTTCGCACACGCCTTCGTCAACGTGGCGCGGCCCATCGCGCTCCGCGCTCCCAACGACCCCGGCTTCTCCCAGCAATGGCACCTGCTCAACGCCGAAGCACCCGGCATCGACTCCGGCGCGACACACGCATGGAACGCCGGATACACCGGCAGCGGCATCCTCATCGGCGTTATCGAGGGGCAGTGGCAGACCGACCACCCCGACCTCGTCCAGAACCACAACGCCGGCGCATCCAAGCTCGCCGGCACTCCCACGAACCATGCCACCTCCGTCGCCGGGATCATCGCCGCATCTCGCGACAACGGGCTCGGCGGCGTCGGCATCCTCCCCGACGCGCGCATCTCCTCCCTCGTCCACGGCACCGCGCTCCAGAACGCCGAGGCCTTCGCCTGGCTCAACGACATCCACCACATCAAGAACAACTCGTGGGGCCCGATCGACAACGGTACACTCGGTCAGATCACCGACATCGAGCGCGACGCCCTCGTCGCGTCCACCGCCGGAAGAAACGGCCTCGGGACCATCCTCGTATGGGCCGCCGGAAACGGAGCCGCCGCATCCGATCGCGTCGAGTACGACCCCTACGCATCCTCCCGCTACGCCATCGCCGTCGGTGCCATCGATGACGACGACGACAAGGCCTACTACTCAGAGCCCGGCGCATCACTCCTCGTCGTCGCCCACTCCTCCGGCGGACCCGGACCCGGAGACAGGCAGATCTACACAACGAAGGCGGGCAGCGGCTACACCATCACCTTCGGCGGCACATCCGCGGCCGCTCCCATCATCTCCGGCATCGTCGGCATGATGCTCCAGGCAAACCCGAACATGACCTGGCGCGACGTCCAGCAGGCGCTCATCCACGCCGCCCGAATCTGCGACCCCTCCTCAACGACCTGGACAACCAACGGCGTTGGCCGGCGCATCTCATACTCATACGGATTCGGTGCGGTCCGCGCGATGGACGCCGTCGCCGTCGCCACAGGATGGCACCCGCTCCCCCCCGAGCGCATCGCCTCCTCCCCGCACCTCACCGTCAACGCGCCGATCCCCGATGGAATCGCCTCGGGCATCTCGCGCACGCTCCGCGTCTCCGGCAGCGCGGTGATCGAGACCGTCGAACTCACGCTCAACGTCACAACGTTGTACGTCGGCGACCTCACCATCAGACTCCGCTCCCCCGCGGGCACCGAGTCCATCCTCGCCCTCACTCGCAACGACCCCACAGACCACCTTCTCTCCAGAGTCTTCACATCCAGACGCCACAACGGCGAACGCGCCGAGGGCGATTGGGTCGTCACCATCTCCGATCCCGTCGCCGGAGACCCCGCGTTCTGGATCGACGCCAGACTCACCGCCTACGGGCACTGCCCCTCCGACGTGAACGCCGACGGCATCACAGACATCCTCGACCTGCTCGACTTCATCGACAGCTTCGGGCCGTGCGTCGGTGCCCGCGCCCCCTGCGCAGAATTCGGTCCGGGCCCCGCAGACTACAACCGCGACGAAGTCATCGACATCCTCGATCTCCTCGACATGATCGAAGACTACTCCTACGGGTGCTGATCCCGACCCGTCCCCGGAACTATGCTCTGGCACGATGACCGTCGCCCAGACGCGAGACAACGCCCATGCACCGTCCATCGCGCGTCTCCTCCGCGACGCCGCCGCGGACGTCAAGCTCGCCCACTCTGTCTTCGCGCTCCCCTTCGCCATCCTCGGCGCATTCCTCGTCGCCCCACGCACGGCCGCGGGCCCGATCGCCTGGCGCGACTTCGCCCTCATGCTTCCCATCATCGTCGCGTGCATGTTCTTCGCACGCACATGGGCCATGCTCTTCAACCGCATCGCCGACGCCCGCATCGACGCACGCAACCCGCGCACCGCACGACGCGCCATCCCCGCCGGACGCCTCACGCCCCGCGCCGCCTGGACGCTCGCCCTCGCATGCTGCGCCGCGTTCATCGGCTCCGCGGCTCTCTTCGGCCCGCTCTTCTCCAACTGGTGGCCCGCGATCCTCTCCGTGCCCGTCCTGCTCTGGATCGCCTTCTACTCGCTCACCAAACGCTTCACCGCGCTCTGCCACATCTTCCTCGGCGGCGCACTGGCCGCATCACCGCTCGCCGCCGCGCTCGCCGTCGGACCCGAACTCCTCCCCGAAACCCCCGCCGTCTGGTTCCTGAGCGCGATGGTCCTCTGCTGGGTCGCGGGCTTCGACATCATCTACGCCCTCCAAGACCTCGACTTCGACCGCCATGCCGGGCTGCACTCCGTCCCCGCCGCCGTCGGTTGGCGCTGGGCCGCATGGAGCAGCCGCGCCCTCCACGCCGCCGCGCTCGCCGCACTCGTCTACGCCTGGCGGGCCGATCCGCGCCTGGGCGCGATCTTCGGCACCGCCGTCGCCCTCGTCGGCGCGCTCCTCATCGCCGAACACGTCGTCCTCGCCAAGAAGGGCAAGGCCGGGCTCGACATGGCCTTCTTCACGCTCAACGGCATCGTCTCGTGCCTGCTCGGCATCGCGGGCATCGCCGATCTGCTCCCCTGATCAGCCCGCCAGCAAGCTCACTCGCGCAACGAACGCGCCACGCGATACGTCCCGCCCCGAAGCCCGAGCACGCCGAGCAGCGATGTCCGCGCATACAGCGGCTCCAGACTCGACGCGTCAAGCACCAAGTCGAGCAGCCCCGCGACGCGCACGCCGATCGTCCCCGACGCCTCATCACGCCTCACGCCCGCAACCAGCCCCGCAGGCGCCAGCGCAAAGCCGATGTCGTGCCCATCCGCCTCCAGCATCACCGACGCCGCGCACGTCTCATCGCCCACGCCCGAGATCGTCCACACCAGCATCACCGTCCGCGCGTCCGCGATCGCGGCAAGGTCGGGCCTCGCGCCACGCATCGCCTCCAGCGAGATCGTCCACGCCACGCGCGCACGAGCCGAAAGCCCCGCATCAGAGGGGCACGCACGCGCCGAAGGATGATGGGGTATCGATGCCATGGGTCACGATGCCGCCTTGCCGAGGATGCTCGCCGCGATCTGCAATCCGCGCCCGCTCGGGCTCACGAACCGATCCGTCAGCGTCTGCACCGTCTCAAAGAACTTGAGCATCTCATCCAGCCGCTGGTTGTGCGCCATGATCCGCGCCGCAGTCTCGTCCGCGATCCCGCCCTCGCGCACACCGTCGCGGCCGCCCCGACGACGCCCCTTGCGTTTCGAGCTGTCCACGCCGGATGTGAGATCCCTGATCTCGTGCAGCGACACCAGCGCGGGATCCGCCTCGCGCTTCATCCGCTCGCGCACGATCGCGCGGAACATCGCCCACACATCCTGCTCGGCCTTGAAATACTCCTTGCGATCACCGCGCCGGTGCGCCCGCGCCACAACGCCCCAGTCCAGCAGCGCGCGGATCGACATCGACGCGTTCCCGCGAGAGATCTGCAGCCGCTCCATGATGTCGTCCGTGCACATCGGCTCGCCCGTGATGAAGAGCAGCGCATGCACCTCCGCCATCGTCCGCGAGATCCCCCACGCCGAGCCCATCTTCCCCCAGCACGCGATGAACTGGTCCTGCGCCGCGCGCAGCGTCACCCCGGGATCATCTCCCCCGCCGCCACCCGCGCCCCCCGCCCCGTTCGCCTCTCCGGTCGTGTCGCGTGCCATACCAAAGCGTACCGCCACGGTGGACGCAACTTCCACTATGTTTCAGAAATGATTGAAATCCATACTCGCCCCCCGCTCGGCCTCCGGAAGGGTCCGGGTGTCCCGCCACCCTTCAGCCCCCCGCCCTCGTATGATCCCTCGTTCACGCATCCGCGGCTCCCAGTCACGCACGGAGGGACCGGAGCCCCCCATCCACGGAGTCTCACATGCCCCTGAATCGTTCCCTCATCGTGGTCGCCCTCTGTCTCGGCGTCGGGATCGGAGGCGCGCTCCTGGGCGAGCGCCGCGCCAGCGCCGCCGCCGAGGCCGAAGCCGTGCTCAAGGCCTCTGCCACCGCCGTCGCCATCGTTGACCTCGAACGCGTCATGGAAGGGCTTACCGAGAAAAAGAAGCGCGAAGACGACATGCGGGCCCTGATCGCCCAGCGCCAGGCCACCCTCGACGACCTCAAGAAGCAGCTCGACGGCCTCGCCAAGCAGATCGAACTCACCCCCAAAACCGACCGCGCCAAACTCCGCGAGATCAAGCAGCGCCAGATCGAGATCGCCGCACAGGCCGAGGCCCGCAAGCAGGCCCTCCAGACACTCATCTCCCTCGAAACCGGCGAGATCCTCCGAGAGATCTACCTCAAAATCAACAACGCCATCACACGCGTTGCCGCAAAGGACGGATGGGACCTCGTCCTCCTCGACAACCGCTCCATCAACATCCCCGAAGCCCTCACCGACCGTGAAATCAACTTCATTATCCAGTCGCGAACCGTCCTCCACGCCACCAACAGCGTCGACATCTCCGACGACATCATCACCCTGATGAACGCCGAGTTCGGCAAGTAATCCGGAGCGGCCCGACGTGCACACGACCGGATCGATCGCCGCCTCACTCGGCGCCAAACTCATCGGCCCACCCGACATCGAGGTCAAACGCCTCGACTCCCTCCACAGGGCCGGACCCGGCGAACTCACCTTCATCCGCGACGGGCAGAACGCCCGCCTGTGGAAAGAAGCGAAGGCCTCCGCCGCGCTCGTCTCGACAGGCCTCGACGTCGACGGACACGACGCCGGCGCAAAGGCCCTCATCATCGTCCCGGATGCCGACCTCGCCCTTGCCTCCACGCTCGAACTCTTCGCGCCCCCGCCCATCCCACGCGCCCCCGGCATACATCCAAGCGCGATCGTCCACCAAGAAGCCCGCATCGACCCGACCGCCCACGTCGGTCCATTCTGCATCATCGACCGCCACGCCTCCGTCGGCCCCGGCTCCGTCCTCGTCTCAGGCGTCACGCTCGGCCCCGGCGCATCCATCGGCGCCAAGACCACCCTCCACCCCGGAGTCACAATCCTCGAACGCTGCGTCGTCGGCAGCGGCTGCATCCTCCACGCCGGCGTCGTTGTCGGCGCCGACGGCTTCGGCTATCGCCTCGATCCCAAGGCCGGCGTGCTCGTGAAGATCCCACACATCGGCAACGTCGTCATCGGCAACGCCGTCGAGATCGGCGCCAACGCGGCCATCGATCGCGCCAAGTTCGGCTCCACAACCATCGGCGACGGAACCAAGATCGACAACCTCGTGCAGATCGCCCACAACTGCACCATCGGACGCTGCGTCATCCTCTGCGGGCAGGTCGGCATCGGCGGTTCCGTCACCATCGGCGACGGCGCCATGCTCGGCGGTGCCGCCTCCGTCCGCGACAACGTCACCATCGGCGCCATGGCACAGGTCGCCGGTCGCGCCGGCGTCGTCGAAGATGTCCCGCCCGCTTCAACTGTCTTCGGACTCCCCGCCATCCCAGGTCGAGAGGCCATGCGCATCAGCGCCGCAAGCCGACGCCTCGTCGAATACTTCTCACGCGTCCGCGCCCTCGAACGACGCGTCTTCGGATCCTCCAAACCAGCCGACAGCCGACACGCCGCCAAGCGGGATCAGGACGAATGACCACCGGCGCAACCCTCCGCCGTGCGGCAACCCTCACAGGCATCGGCCTCTTCACAGGCCAGCCCTCCACCGTCATCCTCCGCCCCGCACCCAGCGGAACCGGCCTTGCCTTCACCCTCGGAACCGCCACCTTCCCGGCCTCCATCGATCACCTCGCCCACTCGCCGATCCCCGTCTTTGCGCACCACCCCGCCAGGCACACATGCCTCGCACCCCCAGGCGGCCCCCCGCTCGCCACCGTCGAGCACGCCCTCTCCGCACTCGTCGGCATGGGCATCACCGACGCGACCGTCGAATGCTTCGGTCCCGAACTCCCCATCTTCGACGGCTCCTCCCTCCGATTCGTCGAGCAGATCCGCGCTGTCGGCTCCATCCCCTTCGACAGTCCCGATCCCTCACCCATCACCCTCGACACGCCGATCTCCATCGAGAACGAGGGCTCATCCATCCTCATCTCCCCGCGCCAAGCCCCCGGCATCTCCTACACCTACCGCCTCGCCTACCCCCCACCCATCGGCGAACAGTCCGCCCACTGGGACGGACGCCCCGACACCTACGCCGCAGACATCGCCCCAGCCCGCACCTTCTCCCTCGAACACGAGGCCCGCGCCATGCGCTCACTCGGCCTCTTCCAGAGCTTCACCCCGCGCGACATGCTCGTCATCGGACCCGAAGGACCGATCGACAACACACTCCGATTCCCCGACGAGCCCGCACGACACAAACTCCTCGACCTCATCGGCGACCTCGCCCTCGCCGGACCCCTCATGCCGCGGCTCCAGGCCGACATCGTCGCCACACGCTCCGGACACGCCCTCGCACACGCCGCCGCACACGCCCTCCAACAACACCTCAACTCCCGCGGCTGATCCACACCCTTCCAACGCCCCCACACACTCGAATCGCTCACCCCGCGCGAATCGAAAATCCCACATCCGACGAAACCCACCCCGACGGTTTCCCAAGTGATCGCAACCGGACTTCCCGGTTGTGGTTCCTTTCATCAATCGCCTTGACGCATCCCGCAGAAAGACTTGGAGCGCACAAACGCATCCCTTACAATGCTTTGGGAGCATCGCGCAAGCCGATGGAATGAACCAGATTCGCTCGCAGCACGCCACTCGGAGGTCCCAGGATGCGCCCTCACACATCACGCCGAACCGAGCCACTGCGGCGCACGCCCCGCCCCCGCGCTTTCACGCTCATCGAGCTCCTTGTCTCCATCTCCATCATCGCCGTCCTCATCGGGATCCTGATCCCCAGTCTCTCTCAGGCACGCGAGTCCGCACGCCGCGTCCGATGCCTCGCCAACCTCCGGGGTCTGGGCACCGGGCTCAACCTCTATATGGACACCAACAACCGCATCCTCCCCAAAGTCTCCTTCCTGCAAGACCAGGCCGAGGGTGATGGCGAGACCGACGAAACCCTCCTCGACGTGCTCGACAGCTACATCGACGCGCCCCGTCCGCGCCGCGAGATCCCCGACGACCCCACTTCCCTCTACATCTCCGTTGAGCCCTATGTCTGCCCCGGCGACCGCAAGAGCAGCGATGCCGAGTCCGGATACGAGCCCGTCTGGCGCGTCTACGGCACCTCATACTCCTACGTCCCCGGTCTCTTCATCTACTTCCTCGAAGGGCTCACCGTTCCGCGCCCCGAGTTCGGCGTGACAAAGGCCTACGAAAACCGACGCGACTGGCCCGTGCTCGCCGACGCCTCATGGGACAGCCGCGAAGAAGCGTGGCACAAAGGACGCAGCGGCGACCTCCCCGGCGCGTGCGCCCTCTTCTTCACCGACGGACGCGCCGACTGGGCCCCCAGACAGGCAAGCGACTCCGAGCTCGCCAGGTTCCTCAAAGAAGCAGCACGCTTCGGAGGTCTCCCCCTCCCATGAACACGCCCCACAACATCTCCGTCTCGCAGTCCGGTGGCCCGCTCTCCGGCCTCGGCTCACTCATCGACGACCCCGCCCTCATCCCCGACACGAAACCGGGCAAGACAAAGAAGACACGAGCCCACGCCGAGCCCTTCCAGCAAACCCTCGCCCGCTGGTGGAGGTCCGGACGCAACCGCTACGACAACAACAAACGCTTCCGCATCGCCACGTGGATCATCGCCGGGGCCGCTCTCGTCGGCACCGGGACCGGGCTCTACTTCGCCCTCCGCCCGACGCCCATACCCGACTACGCCACCGCCCCCATGTCCCAGGTCCTCGACTTCACCTTCCTCACCGCCGAGTTCAACAAACTCCCCGTCGAGCAGCGCGTCAAACTCATCGGCGACCTCGTCAAGCGAGTCCGCGGCATGGGCGGGCAGGACAGCGTCCTCATGGCCGCCTTCGCCGCCGGAATCTCCGGCAAGGCACGCGAGCAGCTCGAAGAGAACGCCTCGCGCCTCATGCTCGACATGATGGACAACTTTGCATCCGGCTACAAAAACGTCCCCGGCGAGCAGAAGGGCGAGTTCATCGAACAGAAAGTCGTCGAGATGGTCCGCCTCATGTCCCAGGTCGCCGGCCAGGAGACAACCCAGACCGATGAAGAGATCCTCGCCGATGCCAAACGACAGGCCGAACGCGACCAGCGATTCATGCAATCGGGCAACATGACCGGAAACATGGCCGGACGCATGTTCACAACCCTCAACAACGGCATCGGCAGCCACTCCACCCCTCACCAGAAGGCACGCGTCGGCAACTTCCTCCGCGACATGACACGCCACCTCAGAGACCAGGACATCAAGACCGGAAGGCCGAATCCCAAGCCCACCCCGCCACCCCC
>JAHBWV010000002.1 GCA_019636845.1 Phycisphaeraceae bacterium | reverse complement strand
ATCCGCTTGCGAGATTTCGAGCATCGACGAGGGCGAGGTGGTGCCGATGCCCACGTGCCCCGTCGAGCGGCTGATCGCGAGCCGGTCGCCGCCGTTCTCGACGCGCCACTGGCCGCCGGGCTCGACGTATGTCCACGCCGACAACCCGTTCACGTTGTAGCCGTAGAAGGGTCGTCCGCCCGAGCTGTCGGTGCTGTTGATGTACATGCCCGCATAGCCGGTGGCTCCGGTGGCGTTCTGGATGCCGAAGACCTCGTTGCTCGTGAGCGATGAGGAACGGTTCACGCCTGTGAACGCATTGAAGCGGTTTGTGCCTGTGAACGTGTTCGCGGATCCGAGGCGCGGGATGTTGCTTGAGAGCCGTGCATCGGACAGCGTCCCGCTGACGATGGCGCCGGCGTCGTGGGCGTGCGATGCGGCGGCGAACGCGCCGCTGTCCAGCCCGTCCAGCAGGTCGGCGTTCAGGTTCGTGACCTTGGTGGTGCTGGTCACGCTGAAGGGCGCGCCCGCCGCCGTGAAGGATGGAGAGGAGGAGAACGACTTCACGCCGCTGAAGGTCTGCGTGCCGCTCAGCGTCGTCACGTTGGAACTCAGCCGTGCATCGGGGAGCGTCCCCGCCGTGAGGTTGGTGGCGTTGGTGTAGAAGCTGGCGGGCTGACCGTTCAGATTGGTGGAGTTGCCCGCGCTCAGCGCCGTCGTCGCGCTCGCGGCGCTGGTGGCGGTGGTCGCGTTCGCGGCGGTCAGTGCGTACGCGGCATAGGGCGTCGTCGCGATCCGCTGGCGGGGCGCGAGGGTTACGAACCCCGTGCCGCTGGCGCACCCCAGGCCGGTGTCCTCTCGGACATCGATCTCGAGGTATCGGGTGGAGCCGGCGAAGACGGAGCCGAAGTCGAGCTCGACGGTGAAGGTGCCGTCGGCGATGGGGACGTTGTCGACGCAGAGCGAGGGGCCGACTTGGGCGCCGCTGGCGAGCGCGTCGTAGAGGCGGAAGCGAAGGTCGTAGGTGCCGTTGGCGACGATGCCGGCGTTGCGGAGTTCACCTTGGTAGGTGAAGCCGTTGCCGACCGGCTGTGCCGCGGCGTTGGAGATGATGAGCGCGGATGCCAGCGAGAACAGGCAGAGTGAACGGAATCGACGAAGCATGGATGTCTCCCGCAGATGGTGGGCCTGGCCAGCACGCACTGTAATGGATGATGGGCTCCCGTCAAAGGCGAAATGGGGGTGTCTGCGGAGCGGGTCGCTTCAACGCAGGAGCCAGATCGCGGGGTTATCGGTTCATTCCCGCCCGGTGAGGGCGGCGTCGAGGGCGCGCTGGTCGCGCGGCTGTCGGAGGAGGGGGCGGATGGTGTGTGCGAAGGCCTCGGTGCGCGTTGGGGGTAATGGTGGGATGAGTGGGCGAGGGGTTATCGAGAGATGCGGGAGATGCGTGGGGAGAGCATGGGGATTCGCCCGACGGGGATGCGTCCCGTCGCGTAGTCCCACGCGGCACCGACCTTCGAGTAGTTGCCGTTCCACGCAACAGGAAGGATCGCGTACCGCTTGTAGACTTCTGTCTCGCCGTCATCGTCGAGATCGGCTTCGATGATGTGCTCGCCGAAGCGGATGAAGCGATAGATATCGCCTATGCGGAGGTTCTGCGAGTTACCGCTCAGATCGTCCGGGCGCTCTCCGTCTTTGTCCGCAGTCAGGTCCAGTTCGTTGTTCGGACCGATTCCGATATAGAACTGCATGGTGGTCGGATCAAAGTTGGGCTGCTTGGCCCAACAGGGGTTGTAACGCCGCCCGATCGCCGGGCGGCCGGTTGCGGGGTTTATTCTCCACCATGGAGCGCTCGGCAGATTGGCGATGCAGAACGAGGGCGTTGCCTTTCGTGTCGCGTAGTTGCGAGTATCGACCTCGGGCTCATCGCACGGCCCTTTGGTCGGTTCGTCCCTCGGTATGTACACGCCCGTGAATGCGGTCCCGATCGGCTCACCCACGAGCGTGAACTCGCCCGCGATGTCAGCAGCGGAATCGTGCAGGATCTCGGCAAACTTCGGGTAACAGTGCGGTTGGTTCATCGAGTCGAGGATGAGACAGCGGAAGCGATCATCCCAGCCCGCCACCTCATCCACCCACTTGTCGAGCACGGCCTCGCGATAGAGAGCGGCGTTCGCGGGGGGGATGATGCGAAGCGACATGCGGGCGTTGTCGAGGACTTCGCCCGCCTCGTTGAGGCACAACCCGCCCCCGGTGTAGAACCACCCGCGCCTCGCGAAATCGTCGGAGTAGAAGGATGCGCCCTCGCGCTCGTTGTGGTCGCTCAGCCCCAGGTCGTCCCACACGGCTTTGAGCGCGGCCATCTGCGTGTCGGTGATGATCTTGTCCGAGAGGTCGGAGGTCGCGCCGTTCAGCGAGAACGTGTTGACGTTGCCGTGGATGCCGCTGGCGATGATGTCGTCGGGGTACTGGCCCGCGGGGCGGTTGAAGAGGATGTCGTAGTCGTCGCAGCCGCCGAGGGCAACGGCGATCGAGTTCCTCAAAAACTCCTCTATCGCCGACTGATTCGAGTTGCGCCATTCCTCGCGCTGGCCGAGGAGATTGGGGGGCGCGGAACTCGGGGGCGGCGGCACATACGTCGGGTCTTCCAGGTCACGATCGACGGGAATGTACAGTTGGATCGAGGCAAGGGGCTTGCAGTCGATCCAGCGCTTGCGATCGAGCGTTGGCGATGGGGTGTAGGGCTGCGTCTGCTCCTCGACGGGGATGTCGCCGCCGATGGGGATGCCCGCCCTGCCGCAGGATTCGTAGAGGACGGCGGAGAGGGCGGAGTCTGAGATTCCCTCGTCGTAGATGAAGAGTTGTTCCAACTGGCCCCGGTAGGGCTCGATCCAGCCGGGGGAGACGGGAGATGCTCGCGCGCCGATCGAGACAACCCCCGTCGCGTTCGGATTGCCGCTGTTGACGTGCGCGGTCGCGACCATGCGCCGACCATCGACCCAGAACTCCGCGCCCGTGGGGCCGGGGCGGCCGCGATAGACCACGCAATGACGGACGCCGGCCTTGCCGGTCACCACCTTCACGGCGGGGATGGTTGTGCCGTTGGAGAACTGCATCCAGACCTCGGAGTCCTTCCAGTCGTTCGCCGAGGTGCCGATGCGGTTCCACATCAGGCGCCACTCTGCTTGGGAGTGATCGGGCAGCGGGTCGTCGGGTGTGCTGTAGAGGCGTCCTGCGAGTGTCTGAACAGCGGTCGCCGCGCTGCCCGACTCGGGGGTGAAGACCGCGCCGACGGTCGCGGCACTCGGAAAGAGCCGGAACGCCGGATCGGCGATCGTGTACACATCCGTGCCGGTGCCGTCGAGCGTAAAGCGGAGGTAGGGGTAGCCCCGGGTGGGATCTGTGGAACCGGCCACTGGCCCGAGGAGCATCTGGGCCTCGCGCTCGCCCACGGCCTCTGCGGGCGTGCAGAACAGCCGGTTGTCGTGCATGGTCGGGATCGTCGGGGGCGGGAAGACCTGCGTGGAACTCACGCGGCTGCGCTCGGCCTGCGCGTCCCAATGATACTGGAGTCGGGGCTGGCGCTGGCCCCGGAGCGTGCAGCTGCGGTCGAAGCCGGGGAAGACGCCGACGCGGGTCGCGCCATCGGTGAAGATCATGCCGCGTTTGCTGGGATCCTCGGCGGAAGAGAGGATGAGTTCGGGCGAGGCGATCACCGCCGGTTCGCCCGCGTTCGCGTTGCGGAGTGTGAGGAAGCCGGGGCCGAAGCGTTCGATGTAGAGTGGCGCTCGCTCGTCCGAGAGTTTCGTCCGAAGTCCCGCTCCCATGGCGACGCGATGAGCTCCGCCGAGTTCAAGCAGCACGCGGATGGCGTAGTCCCCTGCGGTTGAAAGCGGCTGAATGAAGACGATGCGACCGCGCACAATCGTTGTGCGGCGCTCAGTATCTGAAGGAAAGAGCAAGAACTGCTCACGATTCAGTTCGTCGAATCGCCACCCAACGAGTCGCCCCCAGTTCGCGTCCAACCCAATAGTGGTGACCATGCTCGAACCACCCGAGTCCTCCGGCGATCGTGGGATGAAGCCAGCGGGCAGACCGAGAACTGTGAACAGCACATACAAACCGTTTCCGTCGGGAAGGACAGAAGACTCAACCGGACTGACGATCCATGTCGCCATTGGTGCTGCCCTCCCGCTGCCGAACGACCTGATACTTCACCTGTCGAGCCGTTGACGTCTTGAAAGAAACGCAGCGGCAGCCCCGAGGAGCACGGCGGAAGGCGGAACCGGGATGTACGTCGTCAGGTCTTCGACGAGAATCGGTTCTCCAAGATCAGCGTACGCATGACCGATCAGGGTCCAATCGGTGAGTGACTGACGCTGGATCTGGATGTACCCGAATCGGGTACGGTCGGCATTGGCGTACCCAACATAGGCCATGTCTTCGTTCTCGAAGTCCTGAATCTGGAAGTTGCCGAACTCATTGACTTGTTGCAAGCGCGCGGGATCCACAGAGTCCGAATCAGAGTCGTATCGAGGTGAGAACCATGTGCCGCTCGCATCAAGTTCCATCCCCAGCAATTCCAACCCGCCGTCTGCAAAGAGAGATGGGCTTTGCAGGGGGAAGGCCGGGAATCCGAGATCGTTTCCGCGAATGAGGCCCCTGATCACTCCAGCCTCATTGGAGAATGCCATCCAGACAGAGTTGTCGATAGGGTTCCCGGTTGGTTCAGGGAACTCCTGCAGTGTGAGGACCGGCCGGAAGATGCCAATCGACAAGTTGCGGTTCGTCACGATCGGCCGCTCTGCGGGATTGTCGATGATCACGCGTGTCACGTCGGCCATGGCGGTTGCTCCTGTCATGGTGGCGAGAACAGCTATTGCTGCGACTCTCCAGCCCGTCAAGTTCAGTCCAAGACTCAGTTTCATGTTCCACTCCTTTGTTGTCTGTGCGGCGGCATCGGTCAGCCAGTTCGCCACCAGACGCTGAGATTCACGATGTTGCTCTCGCCTGAGGTGTTCGCGTCGATTCTCAACTGCGCGACGATGTGGGTGAAGCCCAGCGAGTCGACGACGACGTGTGCCGCGCCCTGGCTGGCGTTCTGACCCATCACGCGGATGCCGGGGGGTGTGAGGGAGATGTCGGGCGGGACGACGCGTACATCGCAGACGAACCGGTTGTTCAGTGGAATGTCGGTGTCGTTGTTCCCACCCGTGTTTCCGAGTATCAGTTTGAGGTCGCCGAGGGGCGTTCCGGCGTAGTCATCCGAGCCGTTGAGGGGTTGCATGCCCCACAGCCGGACCGTCGCTGTTCGTGGCAGGGTTGAGAGGAAGCCGCCGGAGCGCAACTGGCCGTGGAACATCATCACGAAGATGTTCCCGAAGGGAAGCGGGCCGGATGAGCCGGTCATGATGGAGACGCTGTCGCTCCGCCCGTCCGACGGATCGGGCTCAGGGGGATAGGTCGGAGCGCCTGCCGTCACGGCGTACACGCCGTTGTTGAGCAGGACGCCCTTGTAGGACGTGTTTGGCGCGCTCGACTTGAACAGCCCGCGTGTGAATGCTCTCTGCAAGGTTCCGAGTGCGATATCCGTCGGCATCGATTGCTCCCTTCCTCAGCAATGGCGTTAAAGCACACGCCAGTAGAAAAACATTGACTCGAGTTTCGTGGCATCGTCCGTCATGATCTGGATGATGATCGCGCGGCACCCCACGGTGTCGAAGAAGATGTCCACCTTGCCATGCTCCGCGCCCCGCCCGATGACGCGGATTCCCGGCGGCGTCAGCGCGGTGTCCGGCTGGATGACTTCGGCATCGCAGAAGAACTTCGCCGCGGCGGGGATCGGGGTGGACGCCAGCCCCGGAGTCTGTCCCAGCGTGAGTTTCACATCGCCAAGGCAGAAGCCGTAGACGGGGAAGTTGGATGGATCTGGCGGTTCTTTGGGCACCTCAGGCGCATCGCTGACTGCCCAGATGCGGAGCGTGGCGGTTGTGTTGTCACCCGGAGATGCCCCGACGCCGCCGAAGAAAAAGAGACTCAGCCCATTGCCGAACGGGAGTCCCCCCCCCCCCCCCTCAATGACAGCAAGCCCGATGGCATCGTTGCCAACGGGCATGTTTTCGGAGATGGTGAAATGTTCTCGATCATAGAGCGGCCCGGCGAAGTCCGTGAGCGGGACACCGCCGAAGCTGCCCGCATTCCAGCCGCCTTGCGTGGTTCCGATGTTCGCTTCGGTTGGCATGTGGTAGGTCCTCCGCTTGGGGCAGTGTCATCCGAAGGGCCGGATGTGTCCTGTCAGCATCCCATACGTCCAGTATGACCCCATTTCGCAGAGATGCCAGCCGATTGTGCGGTTCTTCTGCTCTTTGTGGGTGAGTCTTCGTGTGCGGGGCTATTCCCGCCCGGAGAGGTCCCGCCCGGTGAGGGCGGCGTCGAGGGCGCGCTGGTCGCGCGGCTGTCGGAGGAGGGGGCGGATGGTGTGTGCGAAGGCCTCGGCCTCGGCGCGGGTGGCGTATCGCCTGAGCCAATGCGTGAGTTCGATGCCGTCGGCTCCGGGTTGGTCGGCGCGGACGGCGGTGCGGAGCGCGTCGAGCACGCGCCTGCGGGATGGGTCGTCCATCGAATGGATGCGCGATCGCGCGAGGTTCCAGAGCGGGTCGAGGATGCGCGGGCGAGCGGCATCGGCCTGCGACATCCCGTCGCGAAGACGCAGCAGCAGGTCGAGATCGGAGAGATGGAACGCGGAGGGTGCGGCGAGCGCGGCGCTCGCGGGCGTGAGCGTTTCGGGGGCGTCGGCGAGCAGGGCGCGGACCAGACGTGCGATGTCTTCGTGGCGGCCGAGGAGCGCCATGCTTCGGATCGCCGGTTCCATCTCTCTGTTTCGGAGCGCGTCTTTGATGGCCGAGTCGAGATCGGCAGCGCCTTCGAGGGGGAGGGGCGCGTCGGATCGTTCGGGCGGGCGCGCGGGGCCGGTTGTGATGAGAGGGTCGCCGAGGGAGGCGATGCGCCAGACGGGCGCGGCCTCGACGCGGATCGCTGCTCCCCAGGGGATGCCGGAGGCGAGGCGGCGCGCAACATCGGGCGTGGGAACGAACGCCGCGAGGAAGGGCTCTTGCACGGAACCGGCGTAGGCGTAGACGCCACGATCGAGCCAGCGTGCGCCGACGGTGTGGGTCGCGGCGGGTGAGGTGAGCGACCAGGAGTGGACGAAGTGGAGCATCGCGGGCCTGCGGAGTGTGGGGAGATCGCCGGGGGCGCAGCGGTCCTGGCGACCGAGTTCGAAGAAGTTGGCGTTGCCCATCGTGGTGATGAGGATGAGGCCGGGATCGATGGGGCGCGAGGCGATGGTGCGCCAGTGGATGCTCGTGGCGTTGGGTGCGTCGTCGAGGCGGACGGTCCAGCCGGCGCGTTCGAGCTCGCGGGCGGCGGCGGCTCCGTCGTGCTCCTGCCAGACGCCGGGCTCGGTGTAGCTATCGAAGATCCACGCGGAGTCGGGGCGGAGGAAGAGTGCGGCCATGGCGCGGTACGCCGCGTGGTGGGCATCGCCCATGACCTGACCGGCCCATGCCCATCGCCCTTCGGCGGCTCGCCCGGGGAGGTGCCTGCCGATGAAGTCGGTGAGCGCGAGCATCTGGCGCTCGGGCGGGGACCGGGGGTCGGCGTTCGGCGCGGGTCCGCGCGCGGGGGCCTCGGCGAAGATGAGTTTGATCGGCGCGTTGGCGCAGAGCGTGACCGCGTCGATGGTGTCGCCGAGACGCGCCCAGCGGAGCCCGTTTGCCGTGCAGAAGGCCTCGATGCGTGAGGCGAGTTCCTTGGCTTCGTCGAGCGTGAGCGAGGCGTTGGGGTTGCGACCGAGTTCGGTCCACATGATCGGCTGGCCCCGCGCGGCGGCGATGGCGAGCGCGCCGGTCCATGCCGCGTCCGCGGGGTTTGCGACGATCACGCCTGTCGGCTCGTGGGCTTTCTCGGCCCAGACGCTGAGCAGGGGGCCGACGCCGAGGGGGGCGTCGTCGGGGGATGCGCCCCAGGCGAGGGCGACGGCGCGATCGACGCGGGCGGACGTGAGCGACGGGCTTCGTGCGGGCTCGATGTCAGACTTCCAGCGAGCGACCGATGTCGGCGCGAAAGCGGCGACGAAGCGGGCGATGTTTTCGGCGGCGTCGGGGGTTCCATCGTCGATCAAGACGGGGTAGCGGAGGGTCGGCGTCCAGTGCGCGACGGCTTCGATGTACGACCAGACATCGGGCACGATGACGATGGTGGGGTGGACGTGCGCGGCGTTGAGTGTTGCCTCGGCGCGCTGTCCGAGCGCGTGAGCCGCGGCGAGTTCCGGGCTGGGAGCGCGGGGAGGATCTGCGGGGTTGCCCGCGCGGGCGACTGGGGCTGCGATGAGGGAAAGGATCGCGAGGAGAATCGAGCCGACCGGAGGATGGGTTGAGAATTGGATTGGGTACGAGGATGACGCGGGGCGTGGCCTGGTCATGGGTGATCGTACCTGTGCGATGGGGCGGCGCTGCCGGGGCGTTGCGTACACTGGGCCTCGATGCCGAACCTGAGCGCGGGCGAGTTTGCGGGTGTGGTTCGTGAGGCGCGGGTGTCGCGGGCTCCGGACGTGACGCTGGCTGTCCCGTTGACGGAGGCGTTGCTCGCGGACCAGTTGACGCCGGTGCTGGCGTATCGGCGGCTTGTCGCGCCGGACCAGCGGACCGCGCCGTCGTTCCTTTTGGAGTCGGTGGAGGGTGGCGAGCGTCAGGGGCGGTACTCGATCCTCGGGGCGCAGCCGATCCATGACGTCGTGGCGTTCGCGGACAGGGTGACGGTTCGCGATCTCTCGACGGGACGCACGAACGTGACGACGCACGCCGGGGCGGACCCGCTGGATGCGATGCGCCGCATGAGCGGGATGGTGTCGCTGGTGATGCCCGCGGCGTCGGGGGCGCGGCACGGGCTGCCGGCGTGCTTCCTCGGGGGGTGGGTCGGCTTCGCGGGGTATGACACCGTGCGTTACGCCGAGCCGGAGAAACTCGGATGGCAGAGCGCGCCGCGCGACGATCGCAACCTGCCGGACCTGCACTTTGCGTTCTATGACGGCGTGGTGGTGTTCGATCACGTGGACAAGCTGGTGCACGTCGTGCAGATGGCGATGGTCGCGCCGGACGATGATGTCGAGGAGGCGTACACGCGCGCGATCGCGAAGCTGGAGCGCAGGATCGACGAGATCCAGCGGCACACGAAGCCCCTGCCTGCGGGGCGGGTCTCGCGCGAGACACAGGTCTTGCCGCTGCCGTCGAACATGACGCGCGATGAGCACGCCAGGATGCTGTCGAGGGCGATGGAGTACATCAGGGCGGGGGACATCTTCCAGGTGGTGCTGGGGCAGCGTTTCGAGCGGGTGAGCCGCGTCGATCCGTTCGACGTGTATCGCTCGCTGCGGGCGGTGAACCCGAGCCCGTACATGGTGTATTTGCAGGCGGAGGGGTGCATCCTGGTGGCGTCGAGCCCGGAGATTCTGTGCCGCGTGAGGGCGAAGGAGAACGAGGCGACGGTGACGAACCGTCCACTGGCGGGGACGCGGAAGCGTGGGGCGACACCGGAAGAGGATCTCGCGCTGGAGCGGGAGTTGCTGGCGGATGAGAAGGAGCGGGCCGAGCACATCATGCTGGTGGATCTCGGAAGGAACGACGTGGGGCGGGTCGCGGTTCCGGGCTCGATCGCGCTGGAAGCGGTGATGGAGGTCGAGCGGTACAGCCATGTCATGCACATCTCTTCAACGGTGACGGGGACGTTGCGCGAGGGGCTGGACTGCTGGGACGCGCTGCGTGCGGCGTTGCCTGTCGGGACGATCTCGGGCGCGCCGAAGATCCGGGCGATGCAGATCATCGATGAGTTGGAGCCGGTGCGGCGCGGGCCGTACGGCGGGGGCATGGGGTATGTCGGGCTGGACGGGAACATGGATATCGCGCTGACGCTGCGGACGATGGTGGTGCCGACGGCGATGCGCCGCGCGGATGGAGCGTGGATCTATCACCTGCAGGCCTCGGGCGGGATCGTGGCGGACTCCAAGCCGGAGCCCGAGTTCATGGAGACGGTGAACAAAGCGGCGGCCTTGGCGCGGGCGATCGACCTCGCGGAGCGGGCGTTCGAGGGATGAGCGTTCTGGTGCTGCTCGTTGCGCGTGTGCTGATCCGCGCGCGCGAGGGAGCGATCGGCGTGTCATCACAACCGGCGAGCATGTCGAATGTTCGAGATCGGCACGGGCCGAGAGAGCTCGGTGGTCTGAGCGTCCCGGCCCGCAGAACCTATGTACACTTCGCGACTCGACCAGCACCCGAGACCAGCGCGACATGCACGACACGCAGGGACATACAGCCGCAGACATGCCGCCCGAGCGAGGCGGAGTCCCCGGCCGTGCATCCCCCCACTCCTCACCTCCTTCAGGCCCACAGCGTTCAGCGTTTCGGAACTACCTGAAACTTGCGCGACTGCACCAATGGGGCAAGGGGGTGTTTGTTCTGGTCGGGCCGGTGTATGGTGCGGTGGATGGGAGCGCGATCAACTGGGGTGCGGTCGGGCTGGCGTTTCTCGGGTTCGGGCTGGGTTCGAGCGCGTGTTATGTGGTGAACGACATCCGTGACCGCGAGGCGGACAAGAACCATCCGAGGAAGTGCCGCAGGCCGGTCGCTTCGGGAGCGATCTCTGTGGGGGCGGCGTGGGTGTTTGCGGCGGTGTTGTTGCTGGGTACGGCGGGGGCTGTTGGGGGTCTGCTCGCGGTCGCGCCGGGTGCGGCGGCGATGTGGACCGGGCTTGCGATCCTCGCGTATATCGCGAACGTGACGGCGTATACCTATCTGTTCAAGCACCACATTATTGCTGACGTTGTGAGTCTGGCGATCGGGTTCGTGCTTCGGGTGCTGGGCGGGTGTGCCGCGGCGGGGATCGAGCCCTCGACGTGGCTCCTGAACTGCACGCTGTTCGTCAGCATGTTTCTGGCGTTCGCCAAGCGGCTGGGTGAGCGGCGTACGCGCGAGGGCGGGGATGTGTCGCGGTCTCGTGCCGTGCAATCGGTCTATACGGATGACCTGCTGCGGATGTCGGTGGTGGTGACGGGGGTGGCGGCACTGGTGACGTATGCGGGGTATGTGCAGGCCCGAAGCGGGCTCTACACGGTCGGCTTCAACCTCTTGTGGCTGACGATGTTGCCCGCAACTTACGGGCTGCTTCGGTGTATCGTGCTGGTCGAGCGGGGCGACTATGACGACCCCACGGAACTGGCGATAGGCGACAGGGCCTTCCAGGTCGCGGGCGTCGCGTTTGTCGCCGTGACCATCGCTATTGCCTTCATCGCGGATCGCCCGCTGTGAGGGGTTCGGGTTTCTGCCTCTTCACGGGTCCGGGCTTGACCAATGACGCCTCATCGACTCAACTGATCGATCTCTCGGCTTTGTTCGATCCTCAGGAGCACGCATCATGACGAATCGCTCTCTTCTCCGACGCTGTCTGGTGACCATGATCGGCGGCGTTCTGGTCGCCTCTCTCCCCGCCTACGGACAGGACGCGGGCGGAGATCGTCCGGACGGCGCCGAGATTCCCTCACCGGACCAGATACGGCAGTTGATGACATCCGGGCGTCCGGGTGGCGGCGGCTCCGAGGGCGACCTGAAGCCGTTCGCTGAGGTCTCGAAGGATTTCGTCGAGGTGACATCTTCTGTGCAGGGGGATACGCCCCTCTTCCGGCTCTGGCGTCGCGACCGCGACCAGCAGCTGATCGCCGAGCTGCCGCGAGGATGGGAGCGTCAGAGACACTTCATCGCGATGACCGTCTCCGGCGGCGACATCTGGGCGGGGCTGCAGGGCTCCTCGCGCTATGTCTATTGGAAGCGCTATGGCGATCGGATCGCGCTTGTGGCACCGAACACCGACACGCGCTCGACGGGGGATCAGGAGTCCAAGTCGTCGGTCAACAACATCTTCACCGACCGGGTGCTGGTGGATGTTCCGATCCTTGCGATGGGCCCGAGCGGGCAGCCGGTGATCGATCTTGACAACCTCCTCGTCGGCGAGGGGTCGCGGTTCTTCGGCAACGCGATGGCCGGTGCCAACGCGCGTCTCGCGACGATTCGCACCGCCAAGACCTTCCCCGAGAACATGGAGATCGAGATCGAGGTGCCCGTCGCGGGCGGCCTGCTCAAGCGGTTCCATTACTCGGTCAGTCTGCTCAAGGACAACCCCGCGTTCAAGCCCCGCGTGGCGGACGAGCGGGTCGGGTACTTCACGACGGCGTATCGCGACCTCGGCAAGTTCAAGGAGGCGGACAAGTGGGTGCGGTACGCGAACCGCTGGCACCTTGAGAAGGCAGATCCGAGTCGGCGTCTCTCTCCGCCGAAGCGACCGATTATTTTCTATGTCGAGCACACGGTGCCGATCCGGTATCGCCGCTGGGTGAAGGAGGGCACGGAGTACTGGAACCAGGCGTTCGAGCAGATCGGCATCAAGGACGCGATCCAGGTGCTGTACCAGGACGCGGCGACCGGGGCCCACATGGAGAAGGACCCGGAGGATGTGCGGTACAACTTCATCCGCTGGCTGTCCAACGACATCTCGACGGCGATCGGGCCGAGCCGCGTGAACCCGATGACGGGCGAGATCATCGACGCCGACATCGTGCTGACGGACGGCTGGATCCGCGTCTTCTGGTACCAGGCCAACGAGTATCTGCCCCAGATGGCGATGGAGGGCTTCAGCCCCGATCTGCTCTCGTGGCTCGAGGGGAATCCCGCGTGGGATCCCAGAGTCAGGTTCGCGCACCCGGCGGAGCAGGATCGCATGCTTCAGGAGCGGGCGCGGCGCGGCATCCTCGCCTATGGCGGGCACCCGATCGGCAACGTTGACGCAACCATGTACGGCGACGACGAGTTCGACGGGCTGATCGGCACGAACATCCAGATGAACGGGATGTGCATGGCGGGTGTCGGCAAGGCCTTCGATATGTCGCTCATGCGGATGCAGATGGAACTGGAGGGTTCGCTCTCGAGCCAACCCCAGGAGAAACCCAAGCAGTCCATCGACGATCTGCCGCCCGAGGTCCGCGAGCTGATCAAGGCGCGGATCGCCGCGGCCAAGGCCGAGGGGAAGGAGCTTCCCCCCGAGGTGCTCGCGCTGATGGGCGCGGAGCCCGAGCCGGAGACCCCCGCAGCAGAGCCCGCGAAGGAAGAGCCCAAGCGTGAGACCAAGAAGAAGGACGAGGATCTGCTCGACGGGATCCCCGAGTGGTTCGTCGGTCCGGCGCTTGCCGATCTTGTCGCGCACGAGGTCGGGCACACGCTCGGGCTGCGCCACAACTTCAAGTCGTCGTCGATCTACTCGATGTCGCAGATCAACAGCGAGGAGTTCAAGGGCAAGCGGACGTGGGTCGGCTCGGTGATGGACTACACGCCGGTCAACATCAACATGGGTGACGGCGAGGTGCAGGGGGATTACACGCCGATCGCCGTCGGCCCGTACGACATGTGGGTGATCGAGTACGGGTACGGCTTCGGAGATCCGAAGAAGGTGCTCGAGCGCGTCGCCGAGCCCGAGCTGGTGTACGCGACCGACGAGGACACGTGGGGCTCCGATCCGCTGGCCAGGCGGTACGACCTCGGGTCCGATCCGCTCGAGTTCGCGAACAGCCGCATGCGTCTGACGAAGCAGCAGCGTGCCGACATCATCTCGAAGTTCGTGAAGGACGGCGATTCGTGGTCCAAGGCCCGGCGCGGGTACGGCATCACGCTCGGGACTCAGACGCAGATGCTCTCGATGATGGCCAACTGGGTGGGCGGGAGCTTCATCCACCGTGACAAGAAGGGCGATCCCAACGGACGCGATCCGGTGGTGCCCGTTCCGGCCGAACGCCAGCGGGCGGCACTGAAGTTCGTCATCGACAACGCCTTCTACGACGAGGCCTTCGGCCTCACGCCCGAACTGCTCACCAAGATGTCGCTGGACAAGTGGCTCGACGGGGGCGGCGGGATCTCCGGCATCGAGGATGTCCCCTACCCCGTGCATGACCGCATCATCGGCGTGCAGGCGTCGGTGCTCACGATGCTGATGAACCCGATCACGCTGCAGCGCGTCTTCGACAACGAGCAGCGCATCACCGCCGACAAGGACATGATCACGCTCCCCGAGGTGCTCAGCACGGTGTCGGCCGCGATCTGGTCCGAGGTCGAGTCGCCCGGTGCCGGCCCCTACACCGATCGCACTCCGATGATCTCCTCGCTCAGGCGGAACCTGCAGCGCGAGCACGTCGAACGCCTCATCAATCTCTCCATGCCCGGCTCGGTCGCCTCTCCGGCGTCGAGGACGATCGCCACGCTGGCGACGGCCAAGCTCCGCGAGATGGGCGAGAAGCTCAAGGCCGCCTCCGGGCGGGCTGGGCTCGACACCTACACACGGGCCCACCTCTCGGAGACCGCGCTCCGCATCGAGAAGGCGCTCGACGCGCAGTTCATCTACAACGCGGACAGGATCGGTGGCGGGGCCCCCCGCGTGATCATGTTCGGCCAGGAGGCCGAGAAGCCCAAGTAATCCCAAGCACCAACCCCGGCCGACAGACACGGCCGGTCGAGCTTCCAAGAACCCGAGGGGCCTCCCCCTCGGGTTCTTCTTTGGCTCGGGTTCTCTCTGTTCTTGGATCGATCGGCTCTCCGAGCCGATACGGGGCACGCTTGACCGCGAGGTCGTGAACCGCAGACGGGAAGGTGCGAGAGGCGAGGGGTATACTTTCGGCCCTGCCGCCAGCGCGGCCGGGCACAGGGCACGCGGCAGCCGCCGCAAGTCCTTGTAGGACGGGCCAGTAGCTCAGTTGGTTAGAGCGCACCCCTGATAAGGGTGAGGTCGGCAGTTCGAATCTGCCCTGGCCCATTTCGATGATCGAAGAAGGACGAACGCCGGCCCACACGGGTCGGCGTTGTTTGTTCATCTCTTCATGACCGCGAGCGACGCAGTAGCTTGAGGTGCCGATGCTTTCGCCATTCAGGAGCGGCTCAACCAGATATCGCATGCATGTACGCAAGCCGCGGGAGACTTTGGCCAACTATGGGATCCGAATAGTCGGCACCGGATTCGTATTGTGCGACGAGGAACTCAAATGCGTCGTGACAGAGTGATTGCCCTGCCTCGTCCATCGCATGCAAACATGCCTGCAGTATCGCGATCACGGAAAAAACGCTTAGCTGTGTTGTGGTGGACAAGGGGAAGTGGGTCTTGATCCCTCGATTTGTTATCCCGGTCCATGACAATCGGATATCGGCTTCCCACACCAACCGCTGCCCTGGCATGCGAGAGTACTGGACTACGTCGTCAAGTTCGCAATGCTCAAACAGATTTGTCCCGCTATCCAGACCGGCATCTAGGCAGCGGCGCAAGAGCCGGATGAGCATGGACGCGGCCAACTGCATGCTCGAGTCGCGAGGGTCAAAGTTGAAGAGCACTTTCCCTGTGTAGCAAAGCGGAAGAAACAGGTACTCGGCGTCCTGCAAGTCTGCCCTCTGTGGCTCGAACTCGACCCACATTGTTCCAGAGTGATCGCTCTTCACACGAACTCGAAGCAACTCGATAGCCTTGTTCTGTCGGCGAAAGCGATCAAAAATGCCCATCGTTCGAATGATACCAACATACTGATACTGGCGACTATGCTCAAAATAGTCCGCTCACCCGGCAATGACACGCGCCGCCTCGTCCAAGACCTTCTTCGCCTCGTGCTCCGTCGGTGCCTCGGCAATCAGGCGCATGATCGGCTCGGTGTTGCTCGCTCGAACGTGCAGCCACGCGCGCCGATCAACCCAGTCCACACGCACGCCGTCCTGAAGGTCAATCGACTCCGACGCGTACGCCTTGGTGATCTTCTCGATCGCGGGGCGCGCGGCCTCCTTCGATGCCAGATCCACCTTCCGCTTCTCGATCGCGTAGCGCGGCACATCGGCGACGATCGCCGCGAGCGACCGATCCTCGCTCGCGAGCAGGCCGAGCGTCAGGGCCATCGCCGCGAGCGAGTCCCGCACATACGTCACCCGGGGCCAGATCACGCCCCCGTTTCCTTCGCCCCCCATGACAGCCCGGTGCTGCTTCATCGCCGCGACCACGTTCGCCTCCCCCACCGCTGTTCTGACGACGCGTGCCCCGTGCTTTGCCGCCACATCATCGATCATGCGGCTGGTGGACAAGTTGGTGCAGATCACCGCGCCCTTTGCATCCTCACCCATCGAGCCGAGCACCGCCAGCGCACCCAGCACCAGCGTGTACTCCTCGCCGATATAAGCACCATCGGCATCGATGATCGCGAGTCGATCGGCGTCGGGGTCTTGCGCGAAGCCGACGATGGCATGGCGCTCGGCGGTCGCAGCCGCGAGCCCTGTGAGGTTCTCGCGTGTCGGCTCGGGTGTGTGCGGGAAGATGCCTGTGGGCTCGCCGTGCAACTGGATGATCTCGGAACAGCCCAGCCGCTCCAGCAGGGCGAGCGCGCCCGGCGCGCCGGAGCCGTTCACCGAATCAACCACGACGCGATAGTGCCGATCCTTCGTTGTCACGGCCAGCCCGATCTCGTCCAGCGCGCGGATGACGGTCTCGACGTGCGTGTCGGTCGCGGTCTGGTCGATCGCGATCGAGCCGATCCGGTCCCACGCGACGGCGTCGAGCTTGGGCGCGTTCCGTTGGAACCGCTCCACGATCTTCGAAGCGGTCGTCGCGTCGGGGGCGCAGGCGTCGATCGCCAGCGGGTCCGAAAGCGCCGCAGAACGCACGAGGGCCTTCAGACCATTCCACTCCTGCGGGTTGTGGCTCGCCGTCAGGATCATCGCGGCATCGGCGTTCCTCGCATCCGTCAGCACGCCCGCCGTGGGCGTCATCGCCACACCCAGGTCGATCACATCGCACCCGGCCGAGGTCAGCCCCGCGAGCGCGGCGGCGTGGATCATCTGGCACCCCGCTCGCCCATCGCGTGCAAGCACCACACGCGGGCGACGACCCGCAAGATGCTCACCCAGTGATTCGCGGAGCCAGCCGGCGAAGGCACCGGCGTACCGGGCCGCGACGTCGTGGGTGAGCGAGGCGCCGACAATGCCGCGGCAGCCGCTGACGCCCAGCATCAGGGGCGCGTCGTTGGTGTGGTGGGTCATGGAACGGAGAGGATAGGAGGAAGTCGGGGTGTCGGGCTCAGCGCGGCGCGGCCTGATAGAGGTGGAGCGCGGTCGTGCCGTAGACGTGGGTCTCCGGACCGATGGCCCCTGGGATGGAGAGATCGATCTCGTTGCGCGGGGCTTGGCCAGTCGCCCGCGCGAGTTCCTCCTCAAAGGCCTCGAGCGCGGCGTCCGCGCTCGGATCCGAGAGGTCGATCGAGAGCTCGATCGGGGGCATCTCGGGTGGTGGCTCGCGGCGCGATCGATGACCCTTCGTGCGTCGCCCTGTCTGGCCGGCTCCTGGCAACGTGCGGTCGTCGCGCTCGGTCTCCGGCTCGTCTTCCGCCTCGGCGTTGCGCGGCTCAATCGCTTCGACGAATGGCCAGGGCGTGCGATGGACGAGATACCCGCCCTCTTCGAGATGCGCGATGGCGCGCGCGAGCTGGTCTCTGGTGCGACGCCAGCCGAGATCGTTGGTGACGACGGCGTAAGGCGGATCGAAGAACGCGACGTGCACCGGCTCGGGGAGACGCGCCAGGCAGGCCACGCCGAGCGCATCGCCGACAACAACCTGGCAACGGTCGCGGCAGCCGAGCGTGCGGATGTTCTCTTCGAGCACGCGCGCGACCTCGCGGTCGCGTTCGACGAAGGTGCAGTACGCCGCGCCGCGCGAGAGGGCTTCGAGCCCGACAGAGCCGGTGCCGGCGAAGCAGTCGAGGATGTGGGCATCCTCGAAGTGTCCCCGGAGGATGTTGAAGAGAGACTCCTTGACACGATCGGGGATCGGCCGCGTCATGGATTTCTCTGGGGGAGACTGGAGCTTTCTGGAGCGGTACTCGCCCGCGATGATGCGCATGGGGGAGTGTACGGCCAGCACACCGGTCGTTGCTCACTTGCTCGCTTTGCGCTGCTCGGCTCTGATCGCCTGCGTGCTTGCGAATGTCGTGACGGCGTAGGGGACGCAGTATGTGAGCAGGATCTGGAAGATCCGGAAGCCGGTGACATCCCCCTTGATGAGCGCGGGGACGTGGTTGATCGAGATGAGGATGGTCCCGACGACGAGCATGTAGGTGGTCGCGCGGCGGACGACATCGCGCCGCGTGGCGATCGAGAGCCATGTTGGTGTTTCGCCGTTGCCCACGAGAGAGGGTGCCGTCAGCGGACGGGTTCGATCGTTGCGGACATCGCGCCCGCGCAGGAGGCGATCAGGGAGTCCTTGCCGTAGGCGTGGATCTGTTCCTGCTTCAGTTCGGCGAGCTCTTTGTGGACGGTCGTGCAGATCACACGCCCGGTGGTATCGACCTCTTTGGCCATCTGGAAGGCGGCCTCGAACGGCTTGCCGAACAGCTCCATCAGCATGCGGACCACGTACTCGTACGAGTGGTCGTCGTCGTCGAGGAGGATGACGTTCCAGAGTTTCGGCCGGTCGAGGCGAGGGGAGGAGGGGGCGGGGAGCACCGCGACACGGGTCTCCGCCTCGAATCCGGGCACGCTCTGCTCGTGGTCGTTCATCGATCGGATCATACTCCGCGCGATCCCGATTCCCCCTGGCATCCTGCGCGGAGGCCGCGCACCCCGACAATCTTTCGAGTTAGTCGCCGTCGCCCCTTGCCAAACGACATTCCGGAGGCACTTTGCTTCACAGGGTCGACACACGCGAATTCTGCGCCTAGTCTTGCGATTGAGTCTCAGTCTCAATTACACACCCAGAGCGATTGGTTAGCCAATCGCGCGAAGGAGCAGACGGATGTTCAGAGCTTTCTGTGCGGGTCTTGTCGCGGCTTCGGTCGCTTCTGGCGCGTCGGCCCAGATTGTCGGGTTCGTGGAGGACTTCAACGCCGACGCCGCGGCGTGGCGGAACTTCAACAGTGCCAGCATCCTCGGGTGGGTGCCCACGGGCGGCCCCGATGGGACGGCGTTTGCGCGCAGCACCTACAACCTTGTGGCGGCGTCGGGGGCGTTCCCACCGATCGTCATCCGCGCCCACTCCTCTTTCACGCCGCCCTCTTCGAACGCGGAGTACGCGGGCGACTGGATCGCGGCGGGTGTGACCGGGGTTTCCTTCTCGTTCCGCCATGACCTGCCGGTTCCGATCTCGCTGACGGGACGCTTTGCAACGCCCAACAACATGCTCGGCGCGGCAACGCAGACCTCGTACACCGTCGATCCGAATGTCTGGACGACGATCACCTACGACCTGACCGAGGGGAGCACGGACATCATCTCCTTCGGCGCGGGCTCGTACGCGACGATCTTCAGCAACATCGGCAATATCCAGCTCGGCTTCAACGTGCCCTCCGGGTACGCGGGGCTGAACCTCGGCGTGAACTTCGATGTCGACAACTTCACGATCGTCCCCGCGCCCGGTGCGCTCGCGCTGCTCGGCGTGGCGGGGCTTGTCGCTCGCCGCAGGCGGTGAGTCTGCAAGATCGCACCGCCCGCTCGGCTGTTCCGCCCGTTCGATCCGCACCCCACGCGCCGCTGCGTGGGGTGCTTTGATTCGTGGGTGTGACGATGGCGAAGCAGAGCGAGGAGCGAGCGATGCACGGAGCGGAACGAGCGGGACGGTTGGCGGGCAAGGTGGCGTTGGTCACTGGCGCGAGCCGCGGGATCGGGCTCGGAGTCGCGCGAGCGTTTGTGTCCGAGGGCGCGTCGGTTGTGCTCACAGACATCCGCGACGAGCTCGGGGAGCGCGAGAGCGCATCCATCGCGAGTGCGCTTCTGAACGGGGGAGGATCGCGGGTTGTCTACCAGCATCTGGACGTGCGCGAAGAGCGCGACTGGATCGCCGCGACTGACTGGACGATCGCGACGCTCGGTTCGCTCGACGTGGTCGTCAACAACGCGGGGATCACGGGATTCGGCGCGGGCGATCTCGACGGACTCGGGCCCGAAGCGATCGCGGGCGCCCATGATCCGGAGCACGCCTCGCTCGACGCGTGGCGCGCCATCCACGCCACCAACCTCGACGGCGTCTTTCTCGGATGCAAGCACGCGATACGTGTGATGCGCGCCGCAACAGGGAGCGTCGGCGAGCGATCCGGCTCGATCGTCAACATCGGATCGCGGTCGGGCGTGGTGGGCATCTCGGGTGCCGCGGCGTACGCATCGAGCAAGGGCGCGGTCCGCAATCACACCAAGTCTGTCGCGTTGTATTGCGCCGAGCAGGGTCTTCGGATCCGCTGCAACGTTGTGCAGCCCGCCGCGATCCTGACGCCGATGTGGGAGCCGCTTCTCTCTCCACAAGGCGATGCGACCACGCCCGAGGAGCGGGCCCGCGCGATGGAGTCGTTCGTGAGCGACACGCCCTTGCGCCGGTTCGGCACGATCGACGAAGTGGCCGCTCTGGTGGTCCACCTGGCCTCCGACGAGTCGGCGTACACAACCGGCGCGGAGTTCACGATCGATGGCGGGATTCTTGCCGGAAGCGCGGCAACTCCCAGGTCGTGAGAAACAGACATCGCGCCCGATGGTGGATCGCACAACGACCGTGAAACAAAGCACCCCGCGCCATCGGACGCGGGGTGCGTTCTTCACTGATTGATCGAGCCGGACATCTCGGGCGTCACGCCGAGCGGCGGGGGCCGTTCGGCTTGCCGCTGCGGCTGTTGCCGCCTCGTCCGCCACCACCCTGGTTGTTGAAGGCGCGGCTCTGGCCGCCGGAACTCGGTCCGCTCTTGCGAGGGCCGCCGTACCCGCCACCGTTGCCGCCCTGCCCGCTGCTGGAGCCGCCGGCGCGCTCGCCTCGCTGGCCGCCGGACGGAGCGCCGGCTCCGACGCTGCGGGATCCGGGCTTGCCGCCCGTCGGACCGCCCTTGTACGCGCCCTTGTGGGGCGGTTTGGAGTGGCCCGGCTTTGCGGGGCGGCTTGTGTGCGTGGGCGCGCCGGTGTTGTGGCGCGGCGCGTGAACATTCGCGGGAGACGTGTGACGCTTGGCGGGCGGTGTGCTGAACGCGTCGCCCGCATCGGACGCGGGTGGTTCGTACGAGACGGTGTGCGTCACGTTGCTGGTGTTGTAGGTGTGCGCTGTGGCCTTGCCGGGAGCGCGGGTGCCGCCCTTTGAAAGCCCGTCGAATGGCCCATCGGTGCGATCACGATTCGAGCGCTCGGCGAAGCGGTCGCGGCTCTTGTGTGAGGGCCCGTGGTTCGGCGCTGGGTTGCCCGAACGCGGGCCGGGGCGCGCGCCCGAGCGCGAGTCGCGGGGCTGGAACGCGCGCTCGCCCCTGGGCTTGGACTCGAATGTCCGCTCGCCGGGGCCGTTGGGATTGAAGCCGTCCTGCTCTCGTGCGGCGTATTCGCGAGCATCGGAGACCCGCAGTTCCTGCTGGACGCCCTCGATCGACGGGAGCACGGTGGTGGCGATGCGATTCTTGATCAGGCGCTCGATCCCCTTGAGCAGCCCCTTCTCTTCTCTATCGCAGAAGGAGATGGCAACGCCCGTCGCGCCGGCCCGCCCGGTGCGCCCGATGCGATGGACGTAGGCCTCGGGCTCCATGGGGAGGTCGAAGTTGATGACGTGCGAGATGCCATCGACGTCGAGTCCTCGCGCCGCGACATCGGTCGCGACGAGGACGCGGGCCTTGCCGGCCCTGAACAGATCGAGGGCCTTCTTGCGAGCGTTCTGGGCCTTGTTCCCGTGGATGGTCTCGGCGCGGACGCCGGCAAACTGGAGTTTCCTGCCGACCTTCTCCGCGCCGTGCTTGGTTTTGGTGAAGACGACGACGCGCGACATGGCGCGGTCGCCGAGCAGGAGCGTCAGCAGCGCCTGCTTCTGGGCGCGATCGACGTGATACAGCGACTGCTCGATCTTCGGTGCCGCGGATGCGACCGGGTTCACCGCGACGCTCACCGGATCTTTCAGCAGCGAGTCGGCGAGCTTGCGGATCTCGGGCGGCATGGTGGCCGAGAAGAAGAGCGTCTGTCGATCCGGCGGCGTCTTGGACGCGATCAGGCGGATGGGCTGGATGAAGCCCATGTCGAGCATGCGGTCGGCCTCGTCCAGCACGAGGATCTTCACCTCGTCGAGGTGGGCCTTGCGCTGGTCCATGAGATCGATGAGGCGGCCGGGCGTGGCGATGATGATGTCAACGCCGTCGCGGAGGGCCTGCACCTGGCGGAGCTGCGAGACGCCGCCGAAGATCACGGTCGAGCGCAGACCCGACTCGGAGCCGTAGACATTGAACGAATCGCGGATCTGGAGGGCGAGCTCACGCGTGGGCGAAAGGATGAGCGCGCGGGCCTTGGCCGGGCCGCGCCGCGACCTGTCGATGGGCATGTCCATCAGGCGCTGGATGATCGGGAGCGCGAACGCCGCCGTCTTTCCGGTGCCGGTCTGGGCGCAACCGAGCACGTCCTTTCCTTCAAGGACATGGGGGATGCACTGGGCCTGGATGGGTGTAGGGGTTTCGTACCCTTCCTTTGCGAGTGCGCGCAGGATGGGCTGAGAGAGACCGAGTTGTGCGAATGGCATGTGGACCGATGGCTTTCTTGTCGCGAGGACAGTTCACGCGGCGGATCAGGCCGTAAGGGTTGGGACGCGGCGGTGCACGGATGTGCGAGTCAAAGAAGCCGCGGGCCAGCAGGGATCCATTGGTGAACTGAGGGCTGAAACGTCAAATCGCGAATGGAGCTACCGGCAGATCGGGAGAAGCATAGGACCGAAGTCCATGCTCAGTACGCGACAGCCGCAAGAAGTCTCCGCAAGGGTCCGCATCGAGTTATTCAGGAGAGTGCGCCGGGCTTGGTGCGAGTACGCTGGGTGATGCTGGAGAGGTAGAGCAGGAGGGGATCATGGCCGGGGACGAGTTGAAGTGTGTGGACCTTGATGCGGCATTCGCGACGTTCAGCGAGCATTGGTCGCCTCGGGTGGTGGCGGAGTTGAACGGCCAGCACGTGAAACTCGTGAAGTTCAAGGGCGAGTTCGTGTGGCATCATCACGAGCACGAGGACGAGCTGTTCCTGGTGCATCGCGGCAGGTTTGTGATGGAGTTTCGGGATCGGCGTGTGGAGGTGGGGGCGGGGCAGTTTGTCGTGGTGCCGCGTGGCGTGGAGCATCGGCCCGTCGCGGCGGAGGAGGTCGAGGTGGTTCTCTTCGAGCCCGCGGGGACGCTGAATACGGGGAACGTGGAGAATGAGCGGACGGTGCGGGAGTTGAAGAGGGTGTGAGGATCACTGACCCGGGACGGGTCTGAGGCACATCCACAAGTGCGGGGAGAAGAGCACACGCGGCTCCCCCACGCGATGCCACTGGCGAGGCCAGACGACACGATCAGCGGTCGGATTGATACCCTACTCGCGATGCTCGAGGAGGCCACCATGTCTCAGCGGCTTGCTGCCCTGCTGATTCTGTTGCTTTGGGGCGTTGGCGCAGGCGCAGCCCCGATCCACCCTCACGACCTCGGCATCGCGGGTGATGCCGAGGTCTTGGGGATTGAGGAGTACACGGCGCGGATGCGGGCGGACGTGCCGGTGGTCACGACGCGGTTCGTGACGGACGCCGCGGTGGTGGTGGATCTGTATCTGGAAGGCGAGGAGCGTCCGATCGGGGTGACACCGAACCATCGGGTGTTCTCGATGGACAGGGGTACATGGGTTGAGGCGGGAGCACTGCGGACGGGCGAGCGGCTGGGGTCGGGGGCGGCGCACGGAAATGCGGGCGAGGGGGACGACGGGAAGAGCGTCTTGGTAGTGAGCCGGGTCGAGCCCCGCGAGGGAAAGGTGCCGGTCTACAACCTTGAGGTCAGCAGGTACCACACGTACTTTGTGGGCGACAGAGGCGCGTGGGTGCATAATTCATACTTCCCGCACTCGCCCAAGCAGGGTGAACCTGCCGACATTAGCATGCAACGGCGCTGGATCAAGGCGACTGTAGACTCAATGAAGAAGGATGGTGTACTCAAGCACCAGATCGAGCGATATGTTAGATCTGTGGTACAAGCAGGCTATGAGTCCAAGAGTCGATTTGACGATCTGATGTCTTATTTATAAAGCTTGTTATAAATATCCATGACACACGATCAACTTATCGCTATTCTGTATGGTGATTGTGATATCGCAACAAAGCAGCGGGCGATCGACTCGTTCGCCGCGACTGCGGGTACTCACGCATCCCTACAAAGCTGCTCGCTTTCCGGTTTAGATCTGTCGGGGCTGTGTTTCGCTCCTCTTGAGCTCATCGGCGTCGAGATGACCGAGTGCTTGATCAGGAGAGCCCGCTTCGGCACTTTGTCTCAATGCGCGCTGGATGATTCCCGGCTCGACTCGTGCGACGCGATATCAATCCGCGATTGCACATTGAATCGTACACACCTAATATGCACGAGCGTGCAACACGAGTTCCACCGGAACGTGTGTGTGTGTACAACATTCGAGCAAGTCGCCTTTGGCGGCGTGTGGACTGCGGGCAGTAGTGCGGCGATCGAGAGATCGCTCTTCGATGGGGCAACAATCTCGGGATCTTGGTTGTCGGGATTATTCATTGACGGGTGCGGGTTTGAATCATCACGTTTTGTGGACAGCACCCTTGCACGGACCGCGTTTCTTGACTGCAGTCTTCGCGGTGCTTGTGCTACTCGTTGCAACTTCATCGATACATCTCTTGAGAGATGCATTCTGGAGGGGATGAGAAGCGAGTCGTGTGTTGTTCGGACTCGTGATGTGGGACAGAGCGTGTACAAGATTACGGGAGCTCGCTTGTGGAGCGATGAGGGAGTGGACCGGATGAGTCGGGTGAGCCAAGCTATTGGAGGAGGCGGCAACTTTCGTCTCAGATGGGTGATGCGCGGCAGGCAATGGAGTGCTGTCAGCGGGATGATGCTTTGGCTGACTGGGGGGGAGCATTCTGATGGTGCGATCGTGTGGACTCGAGATCGGGAGGTTGTTCGGGTGTATCCGTTTCAGGGCCAAGGGGAGTGCGAGGCGGCATTAGCGAACTGGTGGCGCGACTGTGCGGATTGGGTGTACGTGCCGGACTCGCTCGAGGCGGATAGCGTGGAAGGCTCTTCCCAAGAGGTTGCACACACACTCGAGGATGTACTGCGTGCTGGGTAATGTGGGACGACGACACCGACATTATTGCCCAACTTGATAGATTTGTTGCCCACGTGTACTGGGCACCAATCTCATAGTCTCACGCCGGTATCCCCAGGCACCAGCAGAGCGAGGCCATGCGGACGGCGACGCCGTGGGTGACCTGGCGGAGGACGGCCGAGCGCGGGCCGTCGGCGACATCCTGATCCATCTCGATGCCGCGGTTGATCGGGCCGGGGAGCGGCTGGGGTCGGCGGCGGCGCACGGAAATGCGGGCGAGGGGAACGAGGGACAGAACGCGCTGGTGGTGGCGAGGGTCGAGCCGCGTGAGAGGCGCGTGGCCGTCTACAACCTTGAGGTCAGCAGGTACCACACGTACTTTGTGGGTGAGCAGGGCGTGTGGGTGCATAACGGGTGCAGCGCCGGAGGCGGGGCGAGGATTGAGAATATCCAGCCGAGTCGCGCCGCTGGTCTGCAGAGAGTCGCGAACAAGTTCGGAATGGAGGTATCTTTGGTTGGCAGTAGAGCGAACGGCACGGCAACCGCGATCTCTGATTGGGATTTGGTAGTTCCCCCTGGCACCACCAGTCGTGTCATTCACACCTTGAAGTACGAACTCCGGTCTGTGATGGGCAAGAAAATTGACGTGTTTCGTAGTGTTGTGGATACGGGCCGTCCATACATACGCTTCTCTCCTAGTGAATAGAGTGTCATGCAATGAACTCACCGACAATCATCGATCGTGACGGCAACGTCGCCATTGTGCAGTTCCCAGATCGCAAGTATCCTGCGATCGCGCTGCAAGGAGATACGTTTCATGATCTTGTCGAGCGGGTGCGGCGCGCGATTCAGGGTGAAGAAGAGGTCGATCTGCTATCTGACTTGGAGAGAATGCAAGCGATGTACTTGAAGGCGGTCGAGCATCTGCGGTTACAACCGCCGTGGTAGTGCCACTTGCACAACTACATCCTCGATATAGGTGTGGGCAGACTGATTCTACGCGGACCCGTGCCGCCTATATCGGCAATCCTGCGATGCTGCGCGTGCGTGAGAGCTTGGTCTTTGAGTGGCGCGGCCCAAGGCAGATGACTCTTGTCGTGTTCACGCCGGAATCCCCAGGCACCAGCAGAGCGAGGCCATGCGCACGGCCACGCCGTGGGTGACCTGGCGGAGGATGGCAGAGCGCGGGCCGTCGGCGACATCCTGGTCCATCTCGATGCCGCGGTTGATCGGGCCGGGGAGCGGCTGGGGTCGGCGGCGGCGCACGGAAATGCGGGCGAGGGGGGCAAGGGACGGGACGTGTTGGTGGTGGCGCGGGTCGAGCCGCGTGAGGAGCGCGTGGCGGTCTACAACCTTGAGGTCAGCCGTTACCACACGTACTTTGTGGGCGACAGAGGCGTGTGGGTGCATAATGCGTACTCGCCCAATCAGGCCAACAAAATGATTCAACAGGGTAAAGCCCCTTCAACGATCCTCCGGGTTGACGTCGGCAAGGCTGCGAACGAGTTGACGCACGTTCACTTTGCCGGCGGAGCCGCACTCAACAACAACGGCACGTGGAAGCATGGTTCAAGGATTCTGTCGAAAGCAGAAGAGGTGTTCGTTACCGAGGTGCTTGGCTGGCCTCTCCCGAGATAATCATGCCCGATGCTCACGATTCCAAGCTCTTGCACGCATGGCTGCGCGAACAGTGGCGCGTACGCGGGAGGCGTTCGCTGCATGTAGGGTTGGATGAGCGCGAGGGTGGAGATCCCGATGCGTGGGTCGCGGATGGATTCGCGGCGTTCACAGCTGCTCTGGTGATGCAGGGGGCGTTCGCCGCTGGCCCTGTCGTATCGCTCGTCTTCGCGCTCGATCCTGAGCGGGAACTCCGCTCGTCCGGCCTGTCGGATCGACCCGAGGAATGGAAGCTGCCTCTAGGCATGACGCCACCCGAGATCGTACTCGATGATTCTGAGAGTTGGCGAGAGGTTGTGGGCACGTTCCGGCAGCACGGTACCATCATGCGGCGGTTGCTTATCGGTGGCGTCCCTTGCGGCGCGGTGTTCACGTTCCGCGTCGATCGCTATCCGAGCGGTGACGATGTTGTCAGACATCTGTGGATTGTCCCCATGAAAGCCATGGAAGCAGCAGGTCACGGTCTACAAGCTTGAAGTCAGCAGGTACCACACGTACTTTGTGGGCGACAGAGGCGTGTGGGTGCATAATGGGTGTGTTCCTGATGAGGCCCGGAATAATCCTCGCGTGTTCATGAGATGGTTGCACAGCAAGGCGAGGCAAGCGTTGGAGGCCGGGGCACCACTATCTCATACTGATCTTTTGGATGTTATTGATGTTGCCAGAAAACATGGAATCAGCATCGGACGTATCGAACGCGGCGGTCAGCGGTCTGGCTTGTTCGTTGGCAAGTGACACATTCACATTGGAGAAGAGCATGTGCTGTGCCCGCCCCATTTCTCTCCGTGAGCGCACTCGATGAAAACTGGCTACTTATGCATCGTTATCGCCGATACGATCCAGGAAGCGTATCGCGGTGTCGCTCGACTTGATGCCGCGTCGCTGTTGGTGGGCGAGTTCGGAGCTCGCAAAGCCACGTTGCTTCAAGAGTGGTCGTATCGATGGGACGACTCGGACTGGGAAGTCTTTATCAAGGATTATGATCACGCCATACGTATGGCGCAGATGTACCGGCGGGAAGATGTTAGAACGGAAGTTGTTCAGGTCTCTGAGTGCGCGACTGAAGCCGACGCGGTACAATGCGAGCGTCACGATGGGTTCCTTGGCTTTGATATTGCGTCTCTGCGCCTGCACTCCTACCTTAATCCTAGACCGCCGACATTCGGAGTTACTGGCGGACCGGCAGCGTGGGTTCCGATCTGGGCGCTTGAGGCTGATTACATTGCACTACACCTGAACGAGCACGGGCTCATGAGGCGGTACCTTGCGGCCCGGGTAGTGTGTGATGCGGTCCGTGCGATGCAGGGACTAGTAAATCCGCTCCATCCTGGCACATACTTGGACGAACGATACCGCGTACTTGCTGTTATAAGCAGGTACCGCGTTGAGGCGTAGACATCCATGAGCCTCGGACACGATGGGGCATGAATCACATGATTCCTAGCAAAGACGATGTAGAGATGTGTTGGGTGAATCTGCACGCCGTGCTCGCGGCGCGCGGTCAACCGGGCGTGCAACAGCAGATGGTGCTCGCTGCGATGACTACCTCGGACTTTTCTCGTCTGATATTTGACACCTTGGTTGGTGAACCGGGCGAACTACGCGAAGCGGTCATGAATCATGGGGCCATTGCTCTCACGGTCTGTCTACGAGACGTTGACTACTTGATTCGAGCGAGTTTTCGCCGCGATGCCGATTTGAAGTGGCGACTCTATTCGTTGCTCGGAGCGTGCGCGGCCTGCTTCGGCGATGGTGTGCTGGACGGCGCGACGTGTTATATTTGCGATGGAACGGGCTTTGAGGGATGATCAAGTGACGACTCGCGCAGATCCAATCGTGGGAAGGACGCGGCCTGCGGGACCTTGGGCGAGCACTGGTGACGGCGGGTGTTTGGGATGTTGCACGGCCAACGCGCGAAGCACGGGGTTTGAAGGATGAGCACAAGCGATGAGGCGGGAAGCAGTCCCATCGCTCGCCTCGCGGGCATCATCCGCGATGTGATGGAGCACAGGGTGGATGTCGTTGAAGGAAGGGACGCGTACTTTGACGAGAGGCACCGTGTCAGGGAAGCCCTGGTCGCATCAGGCGATATGAAGCACGACGCCGCGATCGACGCGGTCGATGCCGCGTTCACCGCGTTCGACGACTGGCCCGACAGGGATACTCCAAGAGATCAGTGGGAGCCCGCGCTGCGACGCGACCTCGGCGAGGCGCTACGCGTGATGGCCGAGTACGTCGAGAGCGATGAAGGGTGATGAGTGTTGTGGGCTGTCCGCAAAGCGCCGCGCCTGCCGCGGCGTTGTCGGTGTGGTACGGCTTCGGGCCGGGCATGAGCGCGGAGGGAAGGGAAGAGTACTGACCCGGGGTGGGTGAGTGGCACTTCAAGTGAGGACGTGTCCGCTCGCTCACGCTCGCGGTTCCATGAGCATGAAGAGCATCGAAGTCGCCCCCCACACGACTTCGATGGCACGGTGAGAGCGCGTTACGCCGGTATCCCCAGGCACCAGCAGAGTGAGGCCATGCGGACAGCGACGCCGTGGGTGACCTGGCGGAGGACGGCGGAGCGCGGGCCGTCGGCGACATCCTGGTCCATCTCGATGCCGCGGTTGATGGGGCCCGGGTGGAGCACGACGGCGTGGGGCTTCAACATCGCGGCTCGTGCGCTCGTGAGCGCGTACCCCTCGCGGTAGGCGCGGACAGAGACGATGCTGGAGGGGGTGATGGGGGGCTTGGCGGGCGCGGCTGCGTGCGAAGCCCCGCCGCTTGCACCGCTGCTCCCCTCGCCACCGTGGCGTTCAAACTGCACGCGGAGCATCATCACGGCATCGACGGTCGGCAGGACGTTGTCGAGGTCGTGCTCGACCTTGCAGCCGAGTGTGGACATCGACTTGGGCGCGAGCGTCGGCGGGCCGACGACGATGACCTGAGCCCCGAGCGCGGAGAGTGCGGCGATATTCGAGCGCGCGACGCGCGAGGAGATGACATCGCCGACGATGGCGATGGAGAGCCCCGTGAGGTCAAACGCCGCGCTGCGCCCGAGGGATTCGGCGATGGTGAGCGCATCGAGCAGGGCCTGGGTCGGGTGCTCGTGCTTGCCATCGCCACCGTTCAGCACGGGGATCTTGGCGGGCTGGGCGATCTGGTGGGCCGCGCCGGATTGCTTGGCGCGGACGACGAGTGCGGCGGCGCCGATGGCCTCAACGTTGAGAGCTGTGTCGATGAGGGTCTCGCCCTTGCTGACGGATGAGCCGCCGGAGGCCAGGTCGAGCGTGGTTGCGCCGAGGCGTTGGGCGGCCATGGTGAAGGAGAGGCGTGTGCGTGTGGAGTCTTCGAAGAAGAGGAGGCCGACGGCGCGTCCTTTGAGGATGTGGGAGAGGTCGGTGCGTCCCATCGCGGCGGGGATCATGGCGCGGGAGCGGGCGAGGAGCTCTTTGAGTTCGGCGGTGCCCATGCCGCGGAGGGCCAGGAGGTCGCGCGTCGGACGGGGCATCGCCCGTCCAGGCTCCGGCGCGGCAACAGTGGATCCCGCGTGGCGCGGCGCGGGCTTCGTCGCGCCCGTCGGGTGATCGGTTGGCGCGTCCGTTCGGGAGCCGACCTGCGCACCGGCCGCGGGATGTGTGGGCGCGTCCGTCTCGGGCGCGTCGCTCGATGGCGATGGGGAGGTCGCTCTTGGTCGTGGGCTCACACCGAGATCGTACCCGCGGGAACCAGATGGCAGATCGCAAAGGGCCAGGTGGGGCACGGATACCGTGGTGCTTGTGGCAGGTGGTTGGGGCATCGGCACAGAGTGCCGATCTACGCAAGAGGACTCGGGATCTTGCCCATTGCGACCAGATCGATTCGGTCGAGGGCGATCCGCGCCTCGTGGGCGACCCGGGCGGGGCTCTTCGGATTCATCATGACGGACTCGACCACGCCCCGTGCCGGGAGGTACGCCCATCGCGCGATCACGCGCAGCGCAAGTTCCGCCTCGCCCTCCGGCGCGGCACCGATCAACAAGGCCACACGCTCCAGAACGTCGGGCGTGGGAGCGGACCCGGAGCCCAGAAGATCGCGCAGGGCGATCCGTCTGACGGAGGCGTCCGCATGACAGAGGCGCGCACGGAGATCGTCGGCACTCACGGATTGTCCGAAGCGGGTGCGGCTTCCGGCTCGATCGATTCCGGCTGGGCCGTGAGCGCTGATTCACCGGCGCGAATGAAGTAGAGCTCGGGCGTCGCGATCACGCCCTCGTTCCACTCCTGCACGCGCTTGACCGACCACGGCTGGAGACCGCCCTCCAGCCAGACCGTGGATGAGCGGTTGGTGCCGCGGCCCGTCGGCCAGACGATATCGACCTGTGCGCGGCTGTTGCGGACGCGAACGCCCGCGATGTGATAGATCGGCAGCGATGCCGTTTCGACCATGACGGGGCGGCCTCCGACACGGTCCGCAACGCGGGCGTAGACGTCCGGCGGCGTGGTGATCGGCATGTTCACGGCGAACGCGCCGCCGCCCGCGGGGGGATGCATCGCGAGCACGCGATCCATGGCACGGACCATCACGTCAACCGGCGCACGCTCGCCCATGCTCTCACGGGCGCGCTGCTCGGGCGTTGGGGGATAGGAGTGGTAGCCGACACACCCCGCAAGGGTGAGGGAGGCCAAGATCGAACCGCCGATTGCCGCGCGACGGAGATTGCTCATCCGAAGAACCGCCTTTCTCGAAGCCAGTTGACACGCGAGCGTGCAAACGCCCGCATCAGGAGTTTAGTCCACACAAACATCGGAGCCCCCCTCCGACCACGTTTCGGGGCTTCGAGAGGGCTCAGAAGACTACAGTCCACCGCCGATCCACAACTACTTGTGGATAGGTCGGTTCGGAAGGGGATCCATCGTGCAATCCGGCCGCAAGTTTGTTCTGGGCATCTCTGGCGCCTCCGGCGCGGCATACGCCCTGCGCCTGCTCCACGTGCTGCTGGAACAGGGGCACGAGGTTCACCTGGTCGTCAGCGAATACGGACAGCGCCTCCTTTTCGACGAGGCCGACATCCGCAAGCTCGAGCTCGCGCAGCTCTGCCCCGCCCTCGCCGCGCTCCCCGAGGCCGACGCCCACGCATCGCGCCTCATCATCCACCCCAACAAGGATGTCGGCGCGGTGATCGCATCCGGCTCGTTCCTCCACGATGGGATGGTTGTCCTGCCGTGCTCGTCCACGTCGCTCGGGGCCATGGCCACCAGCGCCGGCAGCAACCTCCTCACCCGCGCCGCGATGGTGACGCTGAAAGAGCGCCGCCCGCTGGTGGTGTGCCATCGCGAGACGCCGCTGAACCTGATTGATATCGAGAACATGCGGACGCTGACGCTGGCGGGCGCGATCATCTGCCCGACGAACCCCGGCTTCTACCTGAACCCCCGCACCATCGAAGAGATCATCGACTTCATGGTCGGCAAGGTGCTGGACCTCTTAAAGGTTGAGCACGATCTGAAGACGAGGTGGGGTGTGGATGGGAAGGAGGTTGTGCAGACGAGGGAGGAGTGACCCGCTCCGGGCTCCGACCATCGACGAACTGGCCGTAAACTACACTTTTGCGCGGGAAAAGGTACTTCTGAACTCGAGAGTATCTTTTCCGGCCATCATCGCGCACTTTCGCACGCGAGAGTGCGTGATGAAACCACACATGGTGCGAACATCGCAGCTCACTACACCTCTGCCTCTTCCCGCCTCCTCGACCCCCACCGCGGCCGCTCCTCCGTCGGGTCGATCGTCATCCCCCCCACCAGGCGCACCGATCCCTCTCCCAGTGCCGTCGCAAGGTCGCGCACCAGCCCGGGATCCAGCCGCACAATCGACGGGCTCTTCGGCGAAAGGGTCACGTGGGCATCGCCCGTGTCGACCACGATCTCATAAGGAACCGACGCCGGCGCGCCCTTCTCCGCCTGGCGTGAAGCCAGTGCGATCGACGCGCGCTCCGCCGCGCGCTCCCCCGATCCATTCAGCAGCGAGGCACGCAGCATCACGCGGAGTCTGCCCCGGTCCAGCGGCACACCGTCGATCGGCGCCAATCGATCCACGATGATCTGCGGATCGCCCCGCGACAGATCGATACGCCCCAGCACAAACAAAGGTGTGTCGTTCGCGAGAAGATGGCCGTACTTCAGGTACGCGTCCGTGAAGACCACCGCCTCGGCCGTGCCCCCGAGGTCCTCGATCGTCACGATCGCCATCTTCTGGCCCGCCGAGCGTCCGCTCTTGACGATCAGCGTCCGCGTCGATTGCGCGATCGCCCCCACCACCACCCGGTCGTCCTGCCGGCGAGTCGCCAAATCCCCGAGTCTGGCCGTCGCGAACGTCTCCACCCACGACGCCCACTGCTGCAGCGGATGGCTCGACACGTAGAACCCGAGCTTCTCCTTCTCCTGCTTCAGCGTCTCGCCCTCGCTCCACGGCGCAACGCGCGCGAGGGGCGGCTCCTTGATCGTCTCGGGTGCCGGGGAAGGGCCCCCACCTCCGAAGCCAAACAACTGCGCCTGCCCCGCGGCTTTGTCCGCCGCGGCACGCTGCCCCGCGCTCACCGCCTGCTCGATCGTCGCCAGCATGGCCGCCCGATTCGCCCGCCCGTGCACCGAATCGAACGCCCCCGCCGCGATCAGCGACTCAATTGTCGCCTTGTTCACCGCGCCCTGCGGCACGCGCTCGCAGAAATCGAACAGTGATCGGAACGGTCTGCGCTTCGCCCTTGCGCCCGCGCTCTCCGACCCTGCGTCCCGCTCCCTGATGATCGCCTCGATCGCCTTCTCCCCCGCCCCCTTGATCGCCCGCATGCCGAAGCGAATGTGGCCACGCGAAGCGGTGCGGGGCTCATCCTCCTCGTACGCGACCGCGAAGTCTGAGTACGACACGTTCACATCCGGGGGTTTCACTTCCAGCCCGTCGCGGACCACATCGCCCGTTGTCGGGTCGATCGTCCGCGTCTTGCGGCAGTCGTCGAGGTACGGCGTCCAGTCCGCGATCTTCTGCGCCTGGCTCTCGAAAGTGAGGAACGCCGCCATGTACTGCGCGGGGAAGTATGTCTTGAGGTACGCCGTCTGGTACGCGACGATCGCGTATCCCGTGGAGTGGCTCTTGTTGAAGCCGTACCCCGCGAACTTGAGGATCAACTCGAAGAGTTCCTCGGCGGCCTGCCTGGTCATGCCCTTCTGTGCCGCGCCCTCGACGAAGATCGGGCGGTTCTTGCCGATCTCCTTCTCCTTCTTCTTGCTGATCGCCTTGATGAGCGAGTACGCGGAGCGCAGCGGGATGCCACCCAGCTCATGCACGATCTGCATGACCTGCTCCTGATAGACCATCACGCCGTAGGTCTCGCGCGTGAAGCGATCGACAATCTCGTGGATCTGCGGCACCTCTTCCGTGCCGTGCTTGCGCCGGTTGTAGTCGGGGATCAGATCCATCGGGCCGGGACGGAAGAGCGCGTTGGCCGCGATCAGGTCCTCGAGCCGGTCGGGCTTCATGTCAACGAGCAGCCGGCGCATGCCTCCGGATTCAAACTGGAAGACGCCTGAGGTGTCGCCCCGCCGGAACATCTGGAAGACCTTCTGGTCGTCGTAGGTGAGGCGCTCGAGGTCGAGCGGGTGCGGGCCGCGCACGGATGACTTGTGCTCGGCCTCGCGCCCGACGGCCCGCCAGATCTCCGGCTCGTCGAGCGTTGACGTGATGAGCGTGCGTGCCCGCTCGATCACGCTCAGCGTGCGCAGCCCGAGGAAGTCCATCTTCAGCAGGCCCATCTTCTCGCAGGTCGGGCCATCCCACTGCGTGACGACCTCGTTCTCCTCCGAGCCCGACTGGCGATACAAAGGCACGATCTCGTGGAGCGGCCTTGTCGCGACGATCACGCCCGCGGCATGGACGCTCGCGTGCCTCGCCTGGCCCTCGATCGTCCGCGCGTTGTCCATCACGCGACGCACCAGCTCGTCACGCTCGTACCACGCCTTCAGGTCCGGCTCCTGCTCCAGTGCCGCGTCCAGCGTCATCCCCAGCTGCTCGGGGATCAGCTTCGCCAGCTTGTCCGCGTCCGCCAGAGGCATGTCCATCACGCGGGCGACGTCGCGCACCGCGGCACGCGCCTTCAGCGTCCCGAAGGTGATGATCTGCGCCACGTGCCCGTACTTGGCGCGGACATAGTTGATGACGTCCGAGCGTCCGTCCTGGCAGAGATCGATATCGATATCGGGATACTCGCTCCGGTCCGGGTCCGTGAACCGCTCGAAAAGCAGCCCGTACCGCACCGGGCACGCGTTCGAGAGACCAAGCACGTACCCAACCATCGTGCCCACGCCCGAGCCACGCGCGTTCGCCGGGATCCCGCGCTGACGCCCCCACGACACGAAGTCCCAGACGATCAGGAAGTACGCCGAGATGTTCTTGTCCGCGAGGATCTTCAGCTCGCGCTCGAGGCGCGCGGTGTTCGGATCATCAACGCCTTGGCTCCCCGGCTTCACGCCATAGCGCCAGACGAAGCCCGCCTCCGACAGAAGCCGCAACGCCCGGTCGCACGCCTCCTTCGCCTCGGCGAGCTCGTCGGCGGTCGGTGCGCGATCGAAGGGGACGACCTCGAACTTCGAGCAGTAGTCGTTGTACCACGCCGTCAGGTCTCCGCCGAACCGCGCATCGTCGTGGCGAGGCAAGTCCTTCAGGTGCGGGACCCGCACACGCACCATCGGCGAGTTGTTCTTCCCAAGCGGCAGCTCGACGTTGCACGCCTCCGCGATCCGCAGCGTGTTGTCGCACGCCTCCCGCCCGATGTCGTGATACTCCCCCTCGAACAGTGCTCGCATCTCGCCCGGGCTCTTGACGTACAACTCCGGCGGATAGTGCATCCGGTTCGGCTCGCTCTTGAGCTTCCCCGTCGAGATGCAGATCAACGTGTCGTGCGCGTCGTGGTCCTCCTGCTTCAGGAAGTGCGAGTCGTTGTCGCACACGAGCGGCAGGTCGAACTCACGCGCCAGCGCGACCAGGTGCGGGTTGATCGCGTTCTGCTCGAAGATGTGGTGCTGCAGCTCGACGTAGAACCGCGGGATAGGCGCGTCGCCCTGCGCGAACACTCGCTTGTGCCACGCCGCGCTCTCCCGCGCCGCCTCCAGATTCTTCCTGTCCTTGGTCCGCTCGTAGTCGAGCAGGTGGTCGCCGATCTCGCTCCCGAGATGCCCATTGATCGCGACGAGGCCCGCCGAGTGCTTCTGAAGCAGCTCCCGATCGATGCGGGGCTTGTAGTAGAAGCCCGTCAGGAACGCCTCGCTGCACAGGATCAAGAGGTTCTCCCACCCCTCGTTGTTCATCGCCAGCAGCACAAGGTGGTACCCGCCCTCGCCACCCCCGGTGTACGTCCGATCCGTCCGCGGCTTATCCGGGGGCGTGACGTACGCCTCAACACCGAGAATGGGCTTCACACCCGCCGCCTTCGCCTGCGAATAAAAACTCACCGCACCGAACATGTTGCCGTGGTCCGTCACGGCCACGGCGGGCATCCCCAGTTCCTTCACCCGCGCGATCAGCTTGTCGACGCGATTGCCGCCGTCCAGCAGTGAGTACTCGGTGTGCAGATGGAGGTGGACGAACTGTTTCTCGCGCGGAATCTCGGCTCCCACGATCGCTCCCCCGGCCTCCTTGCCCTTCGCTTCCGCCATCGCTCGCTCCGCGTGTGTGTGAACCGGCCCGACGCTCCGCAGGACGCCGGATCCATTGTATCGGACCCGGCGTTCGCCCCATCCCGGAAGCGTCCGATCAGAGCGCAGTTGACAGCTCATCCACGCGGATGCCTCCATGATCGGGCGTGTCGGGGTTTCCCCACTTTCTCCAGCCCGCACCCCGCAACCGGCTTCGGCTCCGGGATAGCCCCACAAGTGGCGACCCGCCAGTTTGCATGGCATCTCTATGGGTGTGAGCCACGGACGCTCGCGGCACAACACCAAAGCACGAGGAGATCGAACATGATGAAGACCATTCTCACCGCCGCTGCTATCGCCACCATCGCCGGAGCCGCTTCGGCCGACATCGTCACCATGAAGTTCCTCGGCACCGGCGCGGGCCAGAACGTGAAGTGGCGCCTCAACGGGGGCAGCGAGACCAGCACCTTCGCGGGCCAGTTGCGCCACGACATCACCAGCGGCACCGGCATCGGCGCGGACTGGGTCGGCGAGCACCTGACCTATTGCACCGACATCTACCAGTATGTCTCCAACTCGTACAAGACCTTCGACATCGTCTCGCTCGATACCGCCCCGAACAGCAACCCCATGGGCGCAGGCCGTGCCCAGGCCCTCTATGACGTCTTCAGCATCTACGCACCCATGGTCATCGAGGCGGGCATCAACAACGAGTTCGCCGCGGCGTTCCAGGTCGCGATCTGGGAGATCGTCACCGACTTCAACCCCGGCGTCGGCGTCTCTTCGCTCAACGTCGATTCCGGCAACTTCAAGCTGACGAAGGTGAACGGATCCTCCTCTCGCTCGGCCGCGTTCAACAACCACCTCACCGACATCTTCGGTGCCATCGGCGTCGGCGCCGCAACCAACCTCGTCGCCCTCACCAATGGTGGAGCCCAGGACCAGCTCTTCTACATCCCCGCCCCCGGACCGCTCGCCCTCGCCGGCACCGGCTTGTTCATGCTCGCACGCCGCCGCCGCTGATCGATCGGCGCAGCCCGCACCAGCAACGTCCAGACGCGTCGGCCCTGCCGGGCCGATGCGTCATTCCAGAGGTGTGAGTGAGCGGATCACGCTCTACTCAGCAGAGCCGGCGAAGCCCACCGGCTTCGTCGGCGATTCCTGCTTGCGCCCGAGCCACTCATTCGTTTGAGAGCCGCGACGCCTCGGCGGCCCGAGCCCGCCTTGCTCTGGCGGTGCGCGCACGACGCGAGGCGCGGCGCATCGATCGCCGGTCGTCAGGTGGTTCCACCAGTATCAGCTCGATCGATGAACTCGCGACAAGCAGGCGCAGCGCGGCCTCGTCAAGTTCAATCGGGTTGCCGAACGAGTCCAGCCCCGAGGGGAGAGCAGCACCGCCGATGCACAAAGCGCATCCCTTTCTTGCCCCGAAACGAGTGTGTGCAGAGTCCGCGACAGAGTGCCGCTGGCGTGTGTACGCCCCGCGCGCGGCGCGGGTTGCACGGCGTCACAGGACTTTCTCGCGCACGCTGTTCTCGGACGATCTCGTCTCATCGCGCGAAGGCGGCCATGAAGAGCGCGACATCATCCTCATCGATCTCGCCGTCGCCGGTGAGGTCCGCGGTCATATCGGCGGAGCCGAAGGCGTCGAAGAACGCGAGGAAATCAAGGATGTCGATCTCTCCGCTCCCGTCGAAGTCCGCGGGCGAGACCACGACGCCGATCGATGCCGCGGGCATCAGCGTCACGGGCCTGATCTCATCCAGCGCGACAACGACGAATCGATCGTGCCCGGTGCCCGCGTTCGGTCCGCGCAGGGCAACGCGATACAGCCCGCCCCCGATCGCTTCGGGCGTGCCGATCTCCGAGAGCTCATCGGAGCCCGATGCGTGCTCAACCAGCAGCGCACCCGGCGCGATCGTGATCGGCTCGCCGCGCCAGTCGAGCAACTCGATCGTCATCACCACGCGTCCATCGGTCGGCAAAGCGGGCGCATCGAACCACACGCGGGACGCGACCGCGTCCGGACGCCCGGCGAGGGCCGCACGCCACGCGTCGTACATCGTCTGCAGCGTGAACACCGGCTCCGGGTCGGAGGCCACGGTGTTGGCGACGTTGAAGTTCATGAAGTAGTCGCCGGTCGCGCATCCGCTCCCGTCGTTCCACGCCGCAGGACCGTTCGATTCCACCACGATGATGGATTGGACACCCCCGCCAACCGCGACGACATCGGGCGTACCGTCCTCGTTCATGTCCGCGAGTTCAAGGTCGAGCAGCCCATCATTCACGGAGAACGACGACCGGAGCGCAAACCCTCCCGCGCCGTTCCCCTCGTACACGCGGGCGCGACGATCCGTCGCGGCCGATACGACGATATCGACCAGCCCATCCCCCGTGACATCCAGCGCGCGGAGCCGCGTCGGCGCAGAGGGAGAGTCGATCGTCGTCCGCACAAACGCGCCCGCGCCGTTGTTGGTCAGGATGCTCAGCATGTTCGAGCCGCGATCCGCCGTCGCGAGGTCAAGATCACCGTCGCCGTCGAGGTCGGCCATGCACATGTCGGTCGGGTTCTCGCCGATCGTGATCGCGCCGGAGATCGCGAACACGCCCGCGCCGTCGTTCCTCAGGATCGACACACGCCTCGCACCGTTCACCAGCACCGCGAGATCAACATCACCATCACCATCGAAATCGCCCGCGAAAATCGACGACGGGGCAGATCCGACCGTCCTCCGTGCCTGAGCCCCGAGCGTCCCGCCGATGTTCAGATAGACAGAGACGTCGTTCGACAACTGGTTCGTGCACGCCACATCAATGAGCCCATCGCCGTTGAAGTCGCCCGTTGTGACCAGGCGCGGCCCATCGCCCGCCGCGAACACCATCGGCGTGCCGAACGTGCCATCGCCGTTCCCGGGCTGCACAACCAGTGAGTCCGCGCCGTATGCCGCGGCGATGATGTCGGGCACACCATCCCCCGTGATGTCCGCGATCGCGACACCCCTGGTGTCCGCGCCGGAGGGGTACGCCACCTGCTCTCTGAACGTGACGAACGCGTCGCCGGGCTCGCGGGCGTTCAGCAGAACGATGGTCGTGCCTTCGGAGCACGTCACGACATCCGCGCGCCCATCCCCATCGACATCGCCGATCGCAAGATCGAAGGGCCTGCCCCCCGCACGTATCACACCGTTGCACCCCGGCGTGTCGCCATCGCGGGAGATCAGCATGTACGCGATGTGCGCACTCTTGGTGAAACTCGCAGGCGGAGCCCCGCACCCGGTCGGGCCGCCGGGCCCGGGGCACGAGCAACGCCCGTCGCCGCCCATCACGCGGGCCGCTTCCATCGATGCCATCAGCTTCGCCGCGATATCCCCCGGGGTGTCGATGATCGCCTGCACGGCGTTCGTCACCACCGGCTCACCCGTCAGCACGTTCCCCTGCACCGCGTACACAAGATCGCCGACCTGCCCGATCTGCCCGCCCGCCCACGCGCCCGCGCTGGTGCCGCTGAACGTCGCGGCACGCCCAAGCGTGTCCGCGATCCCGTACTGACGTGTCTGGTGCCCGGAATCAAAGACCGAGAGGGCGGCGAGGATCTCGTCCGGGTGCGCCCCCTGCACAAGCAGGTCGCGGACCTTCACGCGGTTCTGCCCACTGTTGTCGACAAATGACTGTGCCGTCGCGGCCCCGACACCGGGGATCAGCACCGGCGTGTTGACACGCAGGTCGAACCCCGTCAGGCACGTCGCAGAGGCAACGCCGATCTCGCCGGTCCGCGTATCGATGATGATGATCGACCAGGTCGCCGAGGCGCTGCCCGCGACCCCGAGGAGCATCACGCCCGTCGCCAAACCGACCATCGCACGCGTCTTCATATCCCACAACTCCCGCCTGGCCGAACGCCTCGCACACAAACACGGCTCCCGCTTGAACCTACACCATTTCGGCCCGACGGGGAAGGGGATTCGTGAGAGACCTCGAAAAGTCGCCCCAGCAAAGATGCCCCTTCCCGCGCCGACCTTTGACCGAACCTCCCTCCCGCCTACCATCCCTTCCCGCTCGGGCTGCGCCCGGGCGTTGCCGCTGTAGCTCAGTGGTAGAGCGCACCCTTGGTAAGGGTGAGGTCGTGGGTTCAAATCCCACTAGCGGCTCTTGTGGTGGTCCCGCGGTCGGGCTTGGGAAGGCCCCGCCCGTGACGGCTACACTTGTCCCCCTTCCGGCGCGTGGCCGGACGGCACTTGGACGCCTCGGTTTCATCCCCGAGCGCCCTCGGCGTCGCGCATCTCATACACATCCCCACACCGCCGGGGTGGTCAGGCGGGCAGCGGCCCGATCCCTATTTCCCCGGGCGACGAACAAACGGTTGGAGAACAGTCATGGCAAAGGGCGTCTTCGAGAGAACAAAGCCACACGTCAACGTCGGCACCATCGGCCACATCGACCATGGCAAGTCGACCCTCACCGCCGCCCTCTCCGCCCGCTCCGCGGCTCGGTTCGGCGGCATCATCAAGTCCTACGCCGACATCACCAAGGGCGGCACCGTCCGTGACGCCAACAAGACCGTCACCATCGCCTCCTCCCACACGGAGTACGAGACCGAGAAGCGCCACTACGCACACGTGGACTGCCCCGGCCACGCCGACTTCGTCAAGAACATGATCACAGGTGCCGCACAGATGGACGGCGCCATCCTCGTCGTCTCTGCGGCTGACGGCCCCATGCCCCAGACCCGCGAGCACGTCCTCCTGGCCCGCCAGGTCGGCGTCCCCTACATCGTCGTCTTCCTCAATAAGGTCGATCTCGTCGACGACCCCGAGCTCCTCGAGCTCGTCGAGATGGAGATCCGCGAACTCCTCAACAAGTACGAGTTCCCCGGCGACAAGACCCCCATCATCCGCGGCCAGTCCAAGGCCGCCCTCGAGAACCCCAAGGACGACGCCATCTGCAAGCCCATCGATGAGCTCTTCGAGGCCATCGACACATGGATCCCCGAGCCCACACGCGAGATCGACAAGCCCTTCCTCATGTCCGTCGAAGACGTCTTCTCGATCAAGGGCCGCGGCACCGTCGCCACCGGCCGTATCGAGCGCGGCATCATGAAGGTCGGCGACCCCGTCGAGATCGTCGGGCTCCGCTCCGACAGCAAGACCTCGGTCATCACCGGCGTCGAAATGTTCAACAAGACCCTCGACTCCGGACAGGCCGGCGACAACGTCGGAGCTCTCCTCCGAGGCGTTGAGAAGAACGACGTCGAGCGCGGCCAGGTCCTCTGCAAGCCCGGCTCCATCAAGCCCCACACGCAGTTCAAGGGCGAGGTCTACATCCTCACCAAGGAAGAGGGTGGCCGCCACACCCCGTTCTTCAACGGCTACCGCCCCCAGTTCTACTTCCGCACCACGGACGTGACCGGCGCGTGTGCGCTGCCCACCGGCGTCGAGATGTGCATGCCCGGCGACAACGTCACCATGAACATCGACCTGGGCGACAAGCCCGTCGCCATGGAGCCCGGTGTCCGCTTCGCCGTCCGTGAGGGTGGCAAGACCATCGGCTCGGGCGTCGTCACCGAGATCATCAAGTAAGTCACGGCTGAAACTGGACATACATCCGATTTCTCAGAAGCCCGCCGCACTCCGGCGGGCTTTTTTCTGCGCACGGCTTCGCACTTGCCGTTTGAACCCTCTGCCGCGCCCTTCCATACGCACAGCGCCCTCTCACTACACTGATGAATGACGCGGCTGTAGATGTTGCCGAAAGGAGGATCAACGTGATGAACTCACTTCTCCTGTGGGCGTTGAGTGTGTCCATGGTCAGCGCCGCTTCGGTGGGACACACGCCGCCTTCGGCCATCGACCAAGAAGCAACCGCGCGACACCCCGCCGCAGGCCACGACCTCGCCGAGTGCATCAGACCTCTGGGATACGACGGGCTTGATCCGTCGATTCGTGATCGTGATGTTGAGCGCGTTGCTGCCGCGCTCCGGGAGCACGCAAACCTCGATCGCTGGCCGACACGCGAGGTTGCGCGGGTCGTAAGTCTCAAGGGATTCCCCGAGAGCGCACAGACCGAATCAGGGCGAGAGCCCGTGCCCATCTACCTGATCGTCGATCCCCGCGCCATCGACGAGGCGTGGGGGCGCGCCAAGCCCGGTGCCGATCCGCGTGTGAAGTACCCAGCGCTCGACGCTGCCCATGCCGAGTCCATTGTGGCATTCTTCGATCCGACCATCCTACAGCCCGGCACCACATCTCTCCCGTGGCCATCCTGGGCCGACGAGGCGACGCACAAACCTCGGAACCCGCGATTCGAGGGGCTGGACGAGCGGCTATGGGGCTCGGTCTGCACGAACGGCCCGGGTTGGAACGTGGTCATGCGACCTCGGTTGGAGCGACTGGGGATCAAGCCGCACACAGCGACGTATGTCACCCGCGTGTCGGAAAGCACCTGGAGAGTCAGGCCTATCCGTGAGGCGAGCAGCGACACTTCCCGCGGCACTCTCGTCTTCCCGCTCTGGGAGAGCACCGGCCTCCTCCGCCCGGATGACGGCACGCCGCGCACCACCCCGCTGAGCGCAACTGTTCAGCCGCAGGCGCCAGAACTGGTGATCCCAGAGGTGCCCGGCTTTGTCCTCGTGGCCCCCTTCTACTTCTACAAACCCATCGAGGACGTGCCGCTTCGAGAGTTCGTCGTTCTCCCCGAGACCATCGCCGCCCTCCCCGTCCCGATCGTCACCTTCACGCTCGCCCCCGGCTCCCGCCCCCTTGCCGAGGACTACATCCTCGACACTGGAGTTTCTCTCAGGAAGCAAGATTTGGTGGCCGTTTGTGTCTTCGCCACCATCACCGACGAACAGTTGGCCGCAATGGCGCGGGTCCTGACCGAGTGACCGCGCTCCGCACGCCCCGCGTCACGCCATTGATCGTTCCCCTCCCGCGCCTACCATCTCCGAGGCGAAGGGTCAGGCCCTTCCCATTCCTGTTGCTTTGTCAGGTCCGTTGTCTGCGGCCCGGCCCCGCTCCGGTCCGCGTCGTGAATCGAGAGAAATCATGGCGAAGAAAAAGGGCATGGCCCGCGAGTACGTCTGGCTGCAGTGCAGCGAGTGCGGCGACCTCAACTACCGCACAGAGGTCAACACCAAGGGCGGCATGCCCGAGAAAATGAAGGCCGGGCTGAGCAAGTACTCCCCCCGCCTCCGTAAGCACACACTGCATAAGGTCAAGCGCAAGTAACTCGTTCTCATCTGGCCATTTGGCCCTTTGCCATTTGGCGATTTGTCTACGCCGGTAGCTCAATTGGCAGAGCAGCGGATTCCAAATCCGCAGGTTGCGGGTTCGATTCCCTCCCGGCGTGTTCGTTCTTCACGCGATCGCGTCGCACGCGACCACTCCGGACCTGATTCCGCCGAGCACACGCCCGCCGCCTCACGCGGCCGACGCCCACGCCCGGCGACGGACCACCCCGTATGAACCTTCGACTGTACAAGCCGGGACAGGGCTACTGGATGCGGGTCATCACCGCGGCGTTCTTCGGAACGCTCATCCTCGCCGCCGCCGCGTGGCTCTGGAACGAGTCCAAGGCCATCGCCCTCCCCACCAAGGGCTACGTCATCCCCGTTGAGGGCGTCCCCGAGGGCGTCTCCCTCTCGACCGGCGAGACCCTCACGCTCCTGGCCGAGAACTTCGAGACCACCGGCCCGGCACGCATCACGATCGGCACCAGCACCATCGCGTCCGCCGAAACCACCTCCACCGGCGCCAACATCACCAGCACCAAGGTCACTCTCGAAGCCGGACGCGAGGCGTTCGACGCCTCCCGGTTCATCATTACGCCCGCTTCCGGCTCGCCCTACGAGGTGCGGCTCTACGGCAACATGCAGCCGATCCCCATCTTCGATCCGCAGTACCTCCAGGTCGGGCTCGCCGCCACCACCATCCTGATCGGGGCCGCCCTCCTGCTCTACTTCGTCAGCGCCAACCCCCGGACCGGCGAGTTCCTGATCGCCACCGACGGCGAGATGAAAAAGGTCAACTGGTCCACACGCAAAGAGGTCATCGGCTCCACATGGGTCGTCGTCACGACCTGCTTCCTCCTCGCCGGAATCCTCTTCGTCGTTGACTTCGGCCTGGCCTCGTTCTTCGACCTCATCGGCATCATCGACAAGTAACGCACCTCTGACCTCCCGGCCGCGCACGCGTCAACCCCACGCGTCAACCCAAGGAGCGGATCACATGCCCGTCCCACCCAACGCCGAACAGCACGAGCACGACGCATCCGCCGCGGCACCAGCCCCCGCGCCCGAACGCTCCGACGTGCTCTCCGGCGAGGAACCCGTCCGCCAGCCCGGCATGAACTGGTTCGTCCTTCGCGTCGCCTCCAACAAGGAGTCCTCGGTCCGCGAGACGCTCCTCCGCAAGGTCCAGATCGAGCGCATGGTCCACCTCGTCGGACGCATCCTCGTCCCCACCGAGAAGACCAAGACCATCAAGGGCGGCAAGCAGCGCATCACCGAGACAAAGCTCTACCCCGGCTACGTCTTCGTCGAGATGAAACTCGAAGACGACGGACGCATCCCGCAGGATGTCTTCTTCCTCATCAAAGAGACCACCGGCGTCGGCGATTTCGTCGGCACGGCGGGCCGCCCGACACCGATGCAGGACCACGAGATCGAGAAGATGCTCCTCGACTCGCGCAAGCCCGAGGACCAGCCCACCATCAAACTCTCCTTCGACAAGGGCGAGCACGTCACCATCAAGGAAGGCCCCTTCCAGGGGTACGAGGGCACCGTCGACGAACTGCTCCCAGACAAGGGACTCGTCCGCGTCCTCGTCACCATCTTCGGACGCCAGGCACCCATCGAGATCGAAGAGTGGCAGATCGGGAAGGCCGACGAGACCTGATCGCGCTCGCGCTCGCTTCTACGCAGCAAACCAAGATCAACAAGAGGGAGCCCCGGGCGCAAGCCCGGGGTTCTTTGTTTCACCGCCGCGGCTGCCCGATGCAGGCACGCTGCTCCGGCTCCACAAACCCGCCCAATCTTCATCCAAGAATCCGGAAAGTCGCTGGCACGACCGGAAATCGTGCGGCATACTCCTCCCAGAGATTCGGGGGGGGCTAAGGCTGTACCGAATGGCTGCCGATGCCGCCGTGCCCTTGGCCCCACACACCGAAGCCGCGTCTGCTGACGCGGGAGGATGTGCGATGCCCGAGCCAGTGGCGACTGTCCAAACGACGTGGGCGAAACTCTCGACCTCGACCAACCAGCGCACTCTCCCACGCGGCTCGACGACGTGATGCTCTCGCGCGATGCAGGAAATGTCGGCGTGGTGCCCCAGGTCGCTGGTCCGGGCGTGGCGGTCCTCGCGTTCGATGGCACGGGATTCAGATACCTGGTCGTGGAGATACGGCGCGAGGGCGGAGATGCCGCGGATCAGGTCGGATTCGACTGGAAAGCGGCATGAGCAGAGCGTCTGGTCGTACAGCCCAGCTCGGACAATAGAAGGAGAATGCCCATGAAGTATGCAAGAGACACACGAGGCCCCGCCGCCGCGCTCGCCGCGCTGCTCATCGGAGGGAATGCCATGGCCGACATCACAAAGGTCTACGTCACGGAAGAGTTTGCTGAAACCAACTTCGCCGATGGCACACTCCAGCTGGGCATCTTCACGCCGGTGCTGACGGTGATGCCGCTGCCCAACAGTGCAAGTGATGAGCTGCCAAACTCACTGACTTTCTTTGCCCAGTACACACTCCCCGGACTCCTTGAGTCCTCGTTCAGCGGCAATAACCTGGATGGTTTCCCACCACCACCGATCGCTTCTCCTGGTATCTACATTGATGGTGGACTGAAGATAGAGAATGTGACACTGAATGCCGCAGGCGCTTTCCGAATGCCCGGTTACGACGACGAGTTCGGAACAGTGAGTCCGGCGCAGATCGCTCATGGAATCTTCGGCGACTATCGGCTCGACCAGTTCGGCGACGGCGAGTTCGCGTACGTCGCCTATTGCCGCTCCGACAAGCGGCAGTTCGGGTATGTCCAATATGCGTACGTCTCCCCTGTCGAGTGGCGTCTCATTGGATACGCGTATGGGGCCGTTGATGAGCCACTCATGGTTGTCAACTTGGTGCCGAGCCCCGGCGCGATCTCTGCGATAAGTGGCTTGTTGCTGGCGCGCCGTTCCACTCGAACACGCGAGGAGTGATCCACATGCCCACATGGTCGTGGAACGGAATCTTATCATGCAACCGCCAGGGCAACCAACTGATCGTTGAGTTGCAAGTCGATGGACTCGAATTTCTCCCTATCGCGTCGGCTTCGTCGGTAGATAACTCCAAAGTGAGAAGGGTGCAGACCTGGCGTCGAAGCGAGCAAAACGATCCACCACTATTCCTCGTCTTCCTTTCCGGCATCGAGACGCCGCTACTTGCGACACGTATTCTGTCGATCACCGGCACATGCTCTTCATGCGTCGTCCGCGTCCTCCTTCGCTTCAGCCCCTCGCGTCTGCTCGCGATCAACTGCGAGTCCACGCAGCCGCCCACTGGATCAGCGCCGGTTCTGCTGGGCGGCTTCGCCGAGGGCTTTCTGACACTCAAGCAGGGCGGCAACGCCGCTTCTTCGCCGGTGCTGAACACCTCACCCTTCCCCATCGACATCACGAGCGTTGTCGCCGATGCAGGGATCGGTCGCTTGCCGAGGTGGGACCAGACAGCCGGCTCCCCGCCCTTGCACCTCATGTGCAACGTGATCGCCGAGCGCGTCGAGCGAGCTCCACCGAACAACCAGTCGAAGATCGATCCCCCTGTTGCCATCTCCGGCTGGTCCAACCTCAGCGTGACGGGGGGCGACCTCGCCGCGGACAGCGGGCTGGAGCCCAAACTCTCTGTACCCCCCGTGGATCCGATGAATCCGGGTGTTCTACTCCCACCCTCGCTCCTATTCACTTCCAGCATGCTCAAGCGCACAGGCAACACCAACATCGCGGGGGATTCGTGCGCTGTCGGCGTCGTCTTCAAGGCGGATGCGGGCGCCTCCGCCGCCACCCAGCACCTGATCGGACGCTGGAGCGGCCAATCGGGAACCGACAACGCCACCACCTGGCAGTGGAGACTGGCCTATGACCGGACTGGGGGCGATCCGCAGACCCACACGCTCAAAGCCCAGTTCGCCTCGGCGGGCATCCCACCCTCAACCTCGACGCTCTCCGCCGCCGTCAATGCCCCCATATCCAACACCCTGCTCATCTACCGCGTCACGACCGGATCGTCGCCGGTCATGTCGATCAAGGAGAATGCCCATGAAGTACGCAAGAGACACACGAGGCCCCGCCGCCGCGCTCGCCGCGCTGCTCATCGGAGGGAATGCCATGGCCGCACCGATCGTCGTGCTGAATGATGGAGAGCATCGGGACCTGATCATCTCGAACGGCGAGTACTTTGTTCAGGCTCTTACACCAGCACTTAATATCGTTCCTTATCTGCCTGGGCTTGAACCGACGAACGCGCTGTACATGAACTTCTTCTATGATGATGCGGACATCGTACAGGGCGGCATCGCTGCGAATCCACTTCCGTTCTTTCCTTCTCATCCACTCCAGACTCTCTGCATCCTGGCCACGGGCGGGCTTCGGCTCGAGGGCATGACGATCGATCGCGGTGGCAGTTTCGTGGAACCATCGTTTGATCCATTCGGTGGAGATATAAGACCTGCAGCGATCACTCACGGCACTGGCCCATTCAGTGCGTTCAACTTGCTGACATTTGCAGGTGGTGACATGGCGTACATCGGTTATGCCTCATCTGACAAGAGCATCTTCGGGTACATGCAGATCCAACGAGTCAATGTCACTGATTGGAGACTCATTGGATACTCCTACGATCCTTCTGGTACCGGGATAGTTGTGACTGCACTGCCCGCGCCGCCAGCCGCACTCGGCGTGCTTGGCGCGGCGTTGCTGAATCGCCCGCGGCGGTGCGGGGCTCTTTGAAATGTCCAGTTTCCGTCCAGCAACCAGCCGCGAACACCGCGGGGCGGCCTTCCGCCCCGCTTCTCTTTCTCCTCTTACCCTTCAGGAGTCATCCACCCCAGACTGAACCACCTCCGACGCTGCTGAAAGGACGTTCCCCATGGCCAAGCCAACCTCACCAACCGGCGAGTCATGGTCAAAGCCCGCTCCGAAACGCAAGCCCCCGAAACTCCTGCGGCTCGCCCTCTTCATCGGGCTGCCACTCCTCCTCATCATCGTCGGCGGCATCGCCCTCATCCCCACTATCGCCTCTTCGCTCGCGCCCGGCATCATCTCCGCCGCGGCGTCCGACTCCCTCGACGGCTCCGCCTCCGTCTCGAAGGTCCGGCTCACCTGGACCGGCCCGCAGACCATCGAATCGCTGATCGTCAAAGATAACACCGACCGCGAGATCCTCCGCGCCGATGTCCGCGCCACGACCTCGCTCCTCTCGCTCGTCTTCGGCTCGCGCAGCATCGGCGACATCCGCCTCTCAGGGAGCGCGCTCGTCGTCCGCGACAAGAGCGGCAACATCAACCTCGCCCAGCTCATCGGTGCCGATACAAAGAAGCCCGGCACAGGCGGCTCATCCGGTGGCCGCCCATCCCCCGCCCCCCCCACCACCGGCCAGCCGACGCGCCTCCCGACATCGCTCGCGGCGAAACTCGTCATCGACGAGCTCTCGCTCACCTACGTCGATGAGTCACGCGCCGGCACACCCGGCGGGGCGATCGGCATCTGGTCCGTCCGAGGCAACGCCGACTTCGCCGTGGGCAAGCCGCTCGATCTCACGCTCAACGCCGACTTCGCGCACGGCCCGTCGGCCGTCGCCGCGCTCCGCGACGGCGGCACACTCGCCATCAACGCCTCCATCAAGAACCTCACCGCATCCGACGGCGAGCTCACCATCCCCGACGCCTCCGGCGATGTCTCCATCGCCCTGCGGAACATCAGCACCATCGGGCTCGACGCCCTGCTCGACCAGAAGGGCAACCTGACCGACGCCCTGGGCAAGAGCATCGCCCTCGAACTCAAGGCGAGCGGGTCCGCCAACGATGGAAGCGTCACCCTCACCGCCGCATCCGATGCGGTCACCGCCGACCTCGCGCTCGCGCTCAAGAACAACGTGCTCTCCCTGACACGGCGCGGCACCATCGAGGCCCGCTCCGCTCGCCTTGTCGCGCTCGCCCCCGACATCCGCGCCCAACTCTCCAGCGAGCAGACCATGCTCGTGCAGTCGTGGCCCGACATCACCGCAACGCTCGACGCCCTCTCCATCCGGATCCCCAAGGGCTCCGCCCCGCTCGACCTTCGCAAGGGCGCGATCGCCCTCACCATCGCGACCACCGAAACCGCCGGCAAGGTCGCGATCCCCGGCCCGGACGGCTCCAGCATCATCCGCCCCTTCTCCGTCGCGCCCGCGAGCATCGCCCTCAACGCACCCGACCTCGCCCAATCCATCTCCATCAAAGGCGGCACATCCGCCACCATCGGCGACAACCCCGCCGGCTCGCTCGCGATCGACACCACGGTCTCCGGCCTGCTCGACGCCAAGGGCTCCCCCGTCGCGGGGCTCCCCGCCTCGATCGCCTCCGCCATCGACATCAAAGACTTCGCCACCGCCATCATCGAGCCGCTCGTCACGAACCCGAAGATCCGTCTCGCCGACGACATCGGCCCCTCGCTCAGTGCACGCATCGTCGCCAACTCCGCATCGACGCCCGGACAGAAACTCCCGAGCGCGGACGCCGCCATCACGATCGATGCCAAGAACATCACCTCCCGCGCATCCCTGCGCCTCTCGGACAACGTGCTCGTCGCCGGACCCGACGGGCTGACGCTCACCGTCGTCTCCGCCGGCCCGCTGCTGGAGCGGTTCCTCAGTAACGCGGGACTCGCGATCAATCGCGGCGCGGGGATCGATGCCTCCATCACCGGGCTCCGCGCCGATCTCTCCCGACTCGCGCCCCCGCCAAACCCATCCACACCCACCGCTTCCACACCGCCCGACCTCCGCGCCCTCGCAGCAACCCTCACCGTCACCGTCGGCCAGACCCAGGGAAGCATGAAACTCCCCGGCGAGCCGCAGCGCACACCCTTCACGCTCCAGCCCTTCACGCTGCTCGTTGACGCCTCCAACCTGGCGAAGGCCGCACGCATCACCGCGAGCGGCAGCGCGTTCATGGCCGGCTCGCCCGCCGGCACGCTCCGCGCCGAACTCGAAGCATCTATCCTCGACGCGAACGGCGCGCCGCTCGTCGGCATCCCCGACAACCTGAACGGCACGTTCTCGCTCCGCAACGCCTCGACCAAGGCGCTCCAGCCGCTGGCATCGGCAACGGGCCTCATCCTCGCCGAAGACATCGGCGAGACACTCAACATCGAAGGATGGGCCAAGCCATCGGCGCTCGCGGGGCGCACCGATGTCTCGCTCGGCGTCAACGCACAGAAGCTGCAACTCGGAGCCCAGCTCGACCTCTCCCCCACAGAGATCCGCACCCGCGAGCAGGGCATCAAGATCACGGCGCAGGACCTGGGACGCATCCTCGCTCGCCTTGCACCGGCCGATCAGGCGTCGTTCACGCCCACGGGCAGCGCCCAGATCCTCGTGCAGAACGTCGCCATCCCGCTCGACAAAGAGACCGGATCGCCCCGCCTCGACAAGGCCGGCGCCCAGCTCACCGTCACCGCGTCGGACCTCCGTGCCACACTCAAGTCCGCCGAGGGCGCGACACAACCCTTCGCGCTCGACTCCTCACGCCTCGCGCTCGCCCTCACGCCCGGCGGCCCGCCCACGCTCGACCTCCAGAGCCGCATGAGCATCGGCGACAAGCCGTCCGTCGCCTCCGGCGCACTGAAGTTCAACAACCTCTTCAACCCCGACGGCTCGATCAACGCCACCGGCGTGCGCCCCGAGGGACGCATCGAGCTCGCCGACGTGCCCACCGTGCTCGCATCGCTGGCCGGCAAGGATCTCGCCTCACTCATCACCGAGGCCCTCGGCCAGACCGTGAGCGCACAACTGGCCGCAACGCCCGAAGCCGCCAACACGGCCATCCGCGCCACCATCAACGCATCGAGCGGCACCACGCTGACCTCCACCGCCACCCTCAAGCCCGACGAGATCTCCGTCGGAGCCGTGAACGCAAAGGCGAACGTCTCCCCACGCCTGCTCGCAACGCTCGCGAAGGACAACCCCTCCGTCCCGCGCCTCAGCTCGCCCGCCTCGTTCGATGTCGCGCTCGATCCGTTCGTGCTCCCCCTGCGAGGCACCGCGCTCGACGAGACCAAGCTCGCGGGCAAGCGCATCAAGGCCAGCGTCACGGGCAACGCCTCGTTCTCAGACTTCGTCATCGCGAGTAGCGAGCCGAACACGCCGGCCCGTCGCACCGGGCCCATCAACCTCTCCAACATCCGCCTCGTGGCGGACGCGCCGCTCGCCGCCCTCGCGCCGGCACCCGAGACCAGCAAGCCCGAGCGCGCCACGGTCTCTCTGAACGCCTCGCTCGCGCAGCCGCAGGGCGAGTCGATCGGCGCGATCGTCGCAACGGCCGACGTCGGGCTCCGTGGCCCGGCGCCCGCAGGCCCCGCATCTGCCAGCGCGCGCGTCGAGAACGTCTCCTCCGCCTTTGTGGACCGCTTTCTCGCCACGCCCGACATGCTCGTCGGCTCGCTCGGCGCACGCTTCCAAGCCGCCGCGACCGCCAACTTCGCCCAGTTCCCCACTGGCGAAGACCTGAAGAACCTCGGCGTGAACGTCAGGATGTCCAGCGAGCGCGTGACGTTCTCCGATGTCGCGACCATCCGCCTCCGCCCCGACCGCCTCGAGCTCGCCAAGCCCGTCACCATCGACTGGAAGCCCTCGCCCGCCTGGGCCACGCGCTACATGCTCGGGCAGTCGCCCGCTTCGCCCTCCGATGCGCCGAGCATCCGCTTCGTCGAAGGCCCGCCCGTCACCATCGCGCTCACATCCCTCGCCATCGCCATGGGCGACAACGAATCAACCGGCAAGCCCATCGGCCCGATGCTCCCCGGCGTCTTCGCCCTCGACGCCTCCGTCGGCATCGCCAACGCCGCGCTCGCCATGGCCGATGGCAACAAGATCACGCTCAAAGACATCAATGCCAGTGTCGCCCGCGCGCCCGCGGATCCCAGCGCGATCACCTTCAAGCTCCGCACACTCCCCGTCGGCGCGAGCGCAGCGGGTGCGAAGCCCGTCACATTCGACGGCACAATCACCAAACTCGCCGACGCCGCCGGGAACATCACGCCCGATGACGCCGAACTCACCGCAAAGGGCAACATCGCCGGGCTTCCGACCGCGCTCGTCGATGCGATCGCCGATCAGGACGGGCGCCTCGTCGAGTTCCTCGGACCCATCGTCAACATGGATCTCGACGCCGACCGCCTGAACAAACGCGCAGGACGCCTCGCCGCAACGCTCAACGCCGATCACGCGAACGCCGTCGTCCGCGGCACCATCCGAGACGGACTCTTCATCGCCGACGGCTCCACCGGAGCACAGGTCAAGATCATCACCCCCGCGCTCGGCCACTCGCTCACCGAGGGTGTGCCGCTCGTCGGCTCGCTCGAGAAGCGCGCCACCGATGCCCCCGCAACCCTCACAACCGCACGCCTCGAAGTCCCCACCACAACCGAGACACCCGAAGACCTCCGCCGCCTCAACGGAGACCTCACGCTCGATCTCGGCGATGTGCGCTTCGAGACCGGCGGCGCGTTCCAGTCTGTGCTCAAGACCGTCGGACAGCGAGACCGAGGCACGGTCGGCAGACGCCTCCAGCCCCTCCGCGTCAAGATCACCAACGGTGTCGTCTCCTACGACCGCTTCGTCGTGCCGCTCGGAGAGTTCAACATCGACACCGAAGGAACCTACGACCTCGTGACCAAGCGCGTCGACTTCCTCACCTGGATCCCCGCCGGCGCGCTCGCCGACGAAGCCGCAGGACTCTTCAACACCGGGCTCGGCGGGCTGCTCGGCGGCTCCGTGAAACCCATCGAACGCCTCACCATGCTCCCGTGGCGCACCAGCGGCACCGTCGGCGGCAAACTCGATACAAAGCCCGATCTCCAGCTCTTCCTCAAGACAACCGGCCAGAACCTCATCAAGGAGCCCGGCAAGCTCATCGAAGGCGGACTCCAGGACCTGCTCAAGAACCTCCCCGGCTCGAATCGTCCCGGCGGCGGAGGCGGCTGAACGCGCCCCCACGCACGCTCCCCTCGCCCCCTCTGCGCCCCACGCCCCTATCCTGTCGCCCAATGCCCGAACACGCCCACAGACTCCCGACAGACACCGACGACGGAATGGTCCTCATCATCAGCGGACCCTCCGGCGCGGGAAAGACCACCATCACCCGCGGCGTCGAGCGCGGCATCCCAGGATCAGTCTTCAGCGTCTCCGCCACCACACGCCAGAGAACCGACGCCGATGTGGAAGGCGTCGACTACCGCTTCGTCACCGATGATGATTTCGAGACCATGAAATCACGCGGCGAGTTCCTCGAAACCGCCGGCGTCTACGGCAAAAAATACGGCACACCCAAGGCCTGGGTCCTCGAACAGATCAAACGCGGACGCCTCGTCATCCTTGAGATCGACGTCCAGGGCGCCATCAGCGTGAAGCAGCAGATCCCCGACGCCTACGCCATCTACATCCTTCCGCCCAGCGAGAGCTCGCTCCTCGAGCGGCTCCGCAGCCGCAAACGCGAGTCCGAAGAGATCATCCAACGCCGCTACGAGCAAGGCCGCGCCGAGATCGAGCAGGCCCGAACATGCGGGATCTACAACGCCTTTATCGTCAACGACGTGCTCGAAGACTCCATCAGAAAGGCAATCGAACTCGTCAACGACGAACGGTCGCGACGCAGACAAGGTCGCCACGCGTAACCCGCACTCCACGGCCGGCATCGAATCCATGTCCCATCCCGAACCCCGTAGGGCCGACCGGCCCCTCAACCACGCGCCCGCCTCCATCAAGGAGACTCTCATGGCCCAGCGATTCAACGGGAAGGTTGTGCTTGTCACCGGCGCGACCAGCGGCATCGGAAAGGAGACCGTCCTCGCGCTGGCTCGCGAGGGCGCGAAGGTCGCGTTCACGGGCCGCCGCGAAGAGATGGGCAAGGCCCTGGAGAAGGAAGCAAACGCGATCGCGCCGGGCTCCGCCCTCTTCGTCCGTGCCGACCACGCGCTCGAAGCCGACAACAAGCGAACGGTCGATGAGACGGTGAAGCGATTCAGGCGGCTCGACGGCGCGGTGAACAACGCCGCGATCGAGGGCAGGGCCGGCCCCATCGCCGAGACTTCGGCGGACGACTACAAACAGGTCTTCGAGATCAACGTGCTGGGCGTCTTGATGGGCATGAAACACCAGGTGCCGGCGATGCTCAGGTCCGGCGGCGGCTCCATCGTCAACATCACGTCCGGACTCGGGCACGTCGGCATGGCGCACATGCACGTCTATACCGGCAGCAAGCACGCCGTCGAGGGAATCACCAAGTCGGTCGCGCTGGAACTGGCCCAGAAGGGCATCCGCGTGAACACGATCGCGCCCGGCGGCGTGGCGACAGAGATGAACGCCCGCGCGTTCGTCGGTGACGAGGCCAAGAAGGCGTTCGCCGCGTTCCACCCCGTTGGGCGTATCGCTCAATCGGCAGAGATCGCCGCGCCCATCCTCTTCCTGCTCAGCGATGAATCGAGTTTCGTCACCGGCACATCGCTGCTGGTGGATGGCGGCATCACGGCGCAGTAAGCCGATATCCACTCGCTCTTCGCGCTCCAATCAACGCACAAGGCCCGGCGTGTGAACCGCTCCGGGCCTTGCTCGATTCATCGCCGCTGATCCGCGATCAGGAAGCGGGCGCCGTGTCCGTCGGGCTGAAGTACATGAACTCCTCCTGCACAACCTTCCCCTTCTCGACGGTGTAGACGCCGACCTCGGACATGCTGAACCGCTGGCCGCTCGCCTTGTTCGTCACATCGAGCGTGTACTTGACCGAGAAGCCCGTCGCGCCGACGTACGGCCCCTCGAACTGCACGCCATGGATCTCGTGCTGCGACATCCACTCGTCGCACTTCTGCTTGACGGCCTTCACGCCCTTCCACCCCTGGCCCGAGCCCTCGATCGACATGAACTTCGATGAGAAGTGCGCCGCCCACAACTCGCTGTCCGGCTTGCCGGATCGCAGGTGCTCCATCGTCGCCGCCGCGATCTCCGCAACCGGCTTCCCCTTGCCAGAAGAGATCGGCCTCGGGTTCTTCGGCTGCTTCGTACCCTTCGACTTGCCGCCCTTCTTCGCCTTTCCTCCGGAGCCCTTCTTCGCGGACTCCTTCTTGCCCTTGCCGGACGCCTTCTCCGGCTTCTTGTTCTTCTTCTTCGCCATGGACGATTGCTCCTTGTACGTTCAGGTGTGCTGGCCCCGTCGCTCCGCCGCGGGGAATCGTCAGACCCCCCCCGCGCACAATCCACTCCATGGGTCCGCACGGGAATCAGAGAGAAGATCGCGAAACCCCGAAACCGACACGCAGAGTCATACCAAGAAGTCGCCCGCGAATCGAGACAATCGTGTGTGAATCCTGCCCGCCGTCTCGCGGTCACTCGCCAGGCCAACTCGCCCAAGATCATCCACAGCAAGTACTTGCATCACGACACCGTCAGCGTCGGCACGCGCGTCCCCCGACGCATCTCCGCAATCGCGATCTCCTGCTCCACCCGCGTCGCGACCGCCTCCAACGCGCCCGACAATGCCGAACCCACAACACCCGCATCAAAGTTCTTCAGCGGCTCTCCCCTGTCCGAATTCGCACGCAACGCCATGTTGAGCGGCACCGCCCCCAGGAACGGCAGCCCAAGACGCTGCGCCATCACCTGAGCGCCCCCACGACCGAAGATGTCGTACTCCTTCCCATCATCGCCGATGAACCACGACATGTTCTCGACCACACCCAGCACGTCGATGCCCAGTTGCTGGAACATCCGGGCCGCACGCACCGCGTCGTCCTGCGCCACCTTCTGAGGCGTGCACACCACCACCGCGCCCGACAGCCGCAGCGTCTGCGCAAGCGTCAGCGACACGTCTCCCGTCCCCGGCGGCAAGTCGATGACGAGATAATCCAGCTCGCCCCAGCTCGTCTGCTCGGTCAATTGCTTGAACGCGCCGTGCGCCATCGGCCCGCGCCAGATCAGCGGCTTCTCCGCATCCACCAGCTTCCCGAGCGTGATCGCCTTCACGCCATGCACCAGAAACGGCTGCAACATCCCCTGCATCACCACCTGCTCCATCGCACCAAGCCCGAGCAGCGTCGGCAGCGACGGACCATAAATATCCCCGTCAAGCAACCCCACCGCGTGCCCGCGCCGCGCAAGCGCAACCGCGAGATTCACCGCGATCGTCGACTTCCCGACGCCCCCCTTCCCCGCGCCGACCGCGATCACGCTGCGCACGCCCGGCAAGCCGCTCGCCGTGTCCTGCGGATGCTGAGCGCGTGAAGCCCCAGTCTGGGATCCAGTCTGCGATCCAGTCTGCGCGGGTGCCTGTCCCAATCCGCCGATCGGACGATGCCCCTCCGACGCACTTGCACCCCCCGGTGCCGCGGCCACCGTTGAAGCCGAACTCCCCTCCCCGAACCGCGAGGTGTGCACCACGCTCCCGGCCGAATCGACAAACTCGACGATCAGCGATTGAAGACCAACGCCCACAGCCCGCGCGTGCGCCGAGACCGCCGCGCCGATACGACCCGCCAGCGGTTCGCGCTCTGCCACGCCCGGATCGTTCAACTTCACACTGACAAACGACTCGCAGACAGACACCCATTCCAGCAACCCTGCCTGCTCGATCGTCCCCCTCCCCGCACCAACCGGAAGGGGTCCGAGAACCGCACGCAGGGAATCCTTTGTCATGGACATGGGGCCTTCTCCGGAGAACCTTCCGGGCTCAGCGCAAGCCCGGCAACACAACAACGACACGCACGGTCGATGGTAGGAATGTGCAATGCACGCCCACCCGGAGCGTTGAGCATCGCGGAGGCCCAAGCCCAACCCGGAGCAGCACCCTCCCGAACACACAGGAGCCCCACATGAACAACCGACGAGTCATCACCGCAATCTGGCTCGCAGCCGCCTGCGGCCTCGCCCTCCCCGCCCTTGCCCAGAACCAGCAGGGACGACGCGCACCCGAAGCCGCTCGACCCGATCAACCCCCCGTCCTCGAAGGACCGCGCGCCGATCGCCCGAAGCCCCCGGGCGTCGGAGGCGATTTCGGGGGAGGCGAGCGCATGGGCAAAGACCGTATCGCCAGACGCCCCGCGCCGATGCGCTCATTCTTCAGCGCGATCCAGGTCCTCGACCGCGAGGACACGCCCGACGCACTCCGCCTCTCCGAGCAGCAGCACGAGCAGATCGAATCCATCATGAGCGAGCAACGCCGCCAGATGCGCGCTCAGATCGAATCACAGGTCCGCGAGCGTGCATCCAACGCCCAGGGCCGCGGCCCCGGAGACCGACCCGCCCAACAGCCCGGCCCCCGCGCCCAGCGCAACGCACCACCCGATGGCGAGAGACCGGCCAACGCCGACGGGCCGCGCCGCCAACGCCCGCAACCCGGTCCCCAGGCCGGCCGCGAGGGAGGTCCTGACCAACGCGCCGAAGGTGAGCCCAAAGGCCCGCCCCAGCAGCGTCCGGCCCGCCCCGCGGCGGATGGCACCGACGGCCCGCGTCCCGCCCGGGGACCCAATCCGGAACTCGAACAACGCCTCAGAGCCCAGGCCGATGAGATGCAGACCCGCCTCTGGTCCGTCCTCAACGACGCCCAGCGGGTCATCGTCAGGCAGGAACTCGATCGCATCGAGGCTGAGGGCATGGATGCCGATCTCGACCGGCGCGTCGAGCAATACCTCAACAAGCGCCGCGAGGGTGCCAATCAGGGCGGACCCGCCCCCGAGCTAAGCGGCCCGGGCGCACGCATGAGCCCCGAAGCCCGCGAGGAGATGGCCCGCCGCCTCAGCGAGATGTCGCCCGAAGAGCGACGCGAGGCCGCCGAGAAGATGCGCACCAGAATGCAGCGCGAGCGGACCCGAGGTGAGCCCAAGCCCCCGCCATCCATCGACGACCTCCGCGACCCCGAGTGATCGCGTCGCAGATGCCGATCTCGTGGGTAGTTTCACTGACATCTGATCACGCCGAGACCCGCCGCCGACACCCATGTGTGTCGGCGGCTTTGCTGTCAAAGCGCACAAACTCTCCCGAGAGCGCAAGAGCGACGCGATTTATGAAGAAATATGGCCGTTTCTGCGCATGACTTGCACGAATCGCGCTCGTCTTGCGGATCTCGGCTCGCGCTCTCGCGTGTGAGGAAGCAACCCCTGTGCGACGCGCCGAACCGCGCACAAACCGCCACGTAAGGATCATCGAACACACCTAAGTCAAGCGAATTTGTGGAAAAGACAGGAAAGTAGACGGAAAAGTTGCAACAAATGTGTGTAGCGATTCTGATACTGGCCCGATAAGCACAATGTTGTTCAAACAGGATCTCTCTCTCCTCCAGCGGGGCGCTGTCGAATAGATGGCGCCCTGCTTCTTTCTCAGCCACGCCAATCGTCCCCGATCCACGCACAGCCGCTCGCCCCATGCGTACAAATGCCTCTCTGCGAGCACAGAGACCGGAGCGGCTCATGGAATGGAATGATCGTTCGATTCTGGTCACGGGCGCAGCCGGCTTCATCGGCTCACACCTCTGCCGTGCCCTGCTCACACGCAACGCCCGAGTCGTCGGCATCGACAACCTCGACCCCTTCTACGACCCCGCGATCAAGCAGCGCGCCGACGAGCGCACCCGTGCCCAGCACCCCGACGCCTACACCCCCGTCCGGGCAGACATCAACGACACTCCCCGCATCGAATCCCTCCTCAAGGAGCACCGCGTCGAGGGGATCATCCACCTCGCCGCCAAAGCCGGCGTGCGCCCCAGCATCGAAGACCCCATCGGCTACGCGCACGCCAACGTGACCGGCACCGCCAGCGTGTTGCATGCCGCATCCCGCGCCGGCTGCGCACGCGTCATCATCGCCTCGAGCAGTTCCGTCTACGGCAACAACACCAAGGTCCCCTTCGCCGAAGACGACCCGGTCGAGAGCCCCATCAGCCCCTACGCCGCGACCAAACGCGCCTGCGAGCTCCTCGCCTTCTCCCACCACCGCCTCACGGGCACACCCATCGCCATGCTCCGCTTCTTCACGGTCTACGGCCCCGACCAGCGGCCCGATCTGGCCATCTCCAAGTTCATGAAGCTCCTCCGCGCCGGAAAGCCCATCCCGATGTTCGGCAACGGCAACACCAGCCGCGACTACACCTTCATCGACGACATCGTCTCCGGCGTCCTCGCCTCCTACCAGCGCATCGACGCGCATGGCTACCGCATCTGGAACCTCGGCGGCAACGCCCCCGTCACCCTCAACCAGCTCATCGCCTCCATCGGGCGCGTCGCCGGCACCGAGCCCGCCATCGAGCACCGCCCGCCCCAACCCGGCGATGTCGAACGTACCTGGGCAGACCTCACCCGGAGCGCAGCCGAACTCGGATACAGTCCGAGAACCACCCTCGAGTCCGGCCTGCGTGCCCAGTGGGAAGCCATCTCCCAAACCGACAGATAACCCGTCCCGCTCGCCATTTCCGCGATGTCGAACGCTGTTTCGCCGGATTCTCTGGCGGCACGCGATCCCGCCCGTATATTCCATACGACGGCGCTCGCACTCCCCGCCGCCGCACCATCCGGAGAGAGGCATGTTCCTGCGCGGCGCGCTCACACTCTTGGCTTCATTCCTTCCCGCGGCTGTGTGCCTCTCCGCCGACGCCCAGCCGCTCCGCGTCCGCCAGTCCGGCGCGGGCTCGACCGGCACCCACTCGCCCGCATCCAACACAACCGAGGTGCGAGAGCCACTCCGCTTCATCTTCGACGGCGCATTCGTCGGCTCTCCCGGACTCACCTTCAGGGTCGATCGCCCCCAACCAACCTGGCAATGGAACGGCGAGCCGATCGGACCTGATGCGCCGCGCTTCGCGCCGCGAACAACCATCGCCGGCGCGGTCGAGGTGCAGGACGTGCGCCCCGGCTCACGCAGCACCACCATCATCGGTTCCGGCTTCGATCACGACGGCACAACCCCGCTGCTCGTGCTCACCGATTCCACCGCCGGCGTGCTCGATGTCTTCGTCGGAGCCGACGACGCGCTCATGCTCGCCGAATCCACCGGCATCGGACGCATCCGAACACCACTCGGCATCGGAGGCGGCGTCGACGTCATGCAGGGCACCGTCGCCAACCGACGCTACGACCCGCGCGCAGGCGCCGTCTGCCACGGGCTGATCGTTCTCTTCTGCGCGGTCTCGCGACAGCCCGTTCCACCCTTCAGCGCGTGGAACACCGGCGCAACCGCCATCGTTGTCTCTCAGGACCGTGGCACAACCTGGACCGTCGCCTTCGAAGACACCATCGTCCAGGAGAACCGAGACCGCGTCCGTGAATGGTCGATGCAGAACTGGTGGCCCGCCTCCGACTCGCTCCAACCGCTCGATGCCTACTTCGCCGCCGCAGACTATCGCTCCAAGCCCGGCTGCGATGGCGGGCGCGCCTACGGCTTCCGTGCCACACGCCCCGCCCCCGGCTCGCCCTGGATCATCTCTCCCCCCGTCCGCTTCTACGAAACACCCGTCGCCGGCGCGGGACAGCACGCCCACACCGCCGGGATCTTCCCAACCCCCTCCGGCCTCCGCGCCATCGTCGCCATCGGCGACACACAACAGTTCAATCGCATCGTCGCCCTCGACAAGGGAGGCGAAGCCGTCGCCGCCTCGGGATGGACAGCCAACGAATCCTTCCACGGTTCCGCGGCGGGCACAGACCCGCAACCGACCTCCGGCAACCAGTTCGTCGGCCTCGCACCCGGCCCCGCCAACGGCCTGATGATCCTCGGCTCAGATCTCTGCTACGAGCAGATCATGATGCTCGATGCCACCGGACCCGTCGCACGCCACTGGCGCCTCTACGGCGGGCCGTGGTCCGACGGACGCAACAGCCAGAACTTCGTCATCAGAACGCCCACGCCCGAACGCGCCGGACCCTACGTCGCAACCTACGACCCGCAGGTGCTCTCCGAGCCCGTGCCGCCGCAGATTCGCCGCGCCCTGTACTCGGAGAACGGCATCGATTGGGCCCAGGCGTTCGCCCCCGATACCGGCAGCGCATGGTCCGCAGCCGTCCACGGCTCACACATCTACATCGACTCCGACCCCGTCTCGCGACTCGGACTCCGACGCACCACAAGGCCGACCCTCCACTCCGCACACCCCCTCGCCGTCGGACCCGGTGCGATGCAACGCCTTGTCCCGAATCCCACCTTCACCCCCTTTGCGGGCGGCACCGTCGTGCCGCTCACAAAGGACGCCCTCGGACGCTGGGTCGATGGCGGAACACCCCTCGACCCGCAACCCCCCTGCGCCGGCCCCGTCTGGAAACTCACAGGACTTGCCGGCTCGGCCGACACCCGCATCGGCGACCTCTTCCCCATCGCCTCTCCGACCATGGGACAGACGCTCGGCACCGATCGCATCATCGGACGCATCTGGCTCCTGAACGCCCTCGAGTCCAAGGCCATGACGCCTCGCATCGAACTCAAGCCCAACGCGGCAGGCGTCATCGTCACGCGCTTCCCGAACGCGAACACCACGATGTCATGGCTCCCCGTTGATCTCGCCCTCGACGCCCCCATCCCCGCCGGGCAACGCCCCGTTCTCCGCATCAGGTCCGGCTCCACAGCCGATGCGCAGTCCTTCTATCTCGCAACAGACCTCTTCGCCGAAGGCGTGGGCTTTGCCGGCTACCCCGCGCCGCCCGACACATCACTCTCGCAGACCGGTTCCGCGCTCCCCGACGAACGCGCCGTGGTCGAGGGCTTCGCCCCGGGAAGCGCGTGGACCATCTCGCTCGCGGGCATGCTCCCCGACAGCGGCTGGGATCTGGCCGTCCCCGTCGGCCCCGGTCACCGCTGGCCGCTCGCCACCATCGCGGGCGATGGCAATGAACGGCTCACCATCTACGCCGATACCGCTGCGCACGCCGCCGAGGCCGACATCACCAGGAACGGAACGCTCGTGGCCCGTCTCCGGCTCGACGGCGTCGTCTGGACTCGAAACTCGCCCGTCCTCCTCTCGATCGCGCGCCCCGGCCCGGGTGCCGATCTCCAGATCTCCGCTTCGCTCTGCGCCGCGCCGGTGCGTGAGATGGTCCGCGTCGATGGCGGCCCGCTCGTCGCAACGCTTCTCCATCCACCGACCTCGATCCGCTTCGACGACGGCTCCGGCATCGATGGCCTCGGGCTCGAGATCCGCTGCGCCGCCATGAACTGGTTCGGTGGGCAGATCATCGAAGACCGCGCCCTCGACACCCCCGCCAGACGCGCCCTGCTCCGCTCGCTCAGCTTTCTGAGGCCATAACGAAACACCTTCACAAATAAAGAGGGCGGGCTCCGCACGGAACCCGCCCTCACGATCATTCTCTGTTGATTCGGCTCACTCGTTGCCGGCAACCACGACCGTGCTCTGTCTCGGTGCTCGGCCGCTGTAGATCACCACGCCGCTTGTCCTCGGCGCCAGATTCGTCTGGTTCCCGGTGCGGATCTGAGCGGGCAGATTGGGCGAGGCCGCTGCCAGACCGCCCGTCCTCGTCATCGCCGCACGCTGAAGGGCCCGCGCCACATCGGAGTGGTTGATCGTCGGGCCGCGCCCGCTGTTGTCCTGCATCATCAGCGACATCGGAGGCGCGCCATCGCGCTGCGGCCCCATCTGAAGGCGCGAGCCCGGCGTCTCGCCCATCCCGCTACCCGGCAACTGATTGGACTGATCGCTCGCGAACGTCTGCTCATCCACAAGGCCCGTTGAGCCGGACATCCCGATCGTCAGCCCGGGCGCTGGGCTCGCCCGCCACTCGGACTCGGAGATCTGAAGATCCGCCGGGACGCTGGTCAGCCAGGACTTCGCGGCCCGGATGCTGTCGTCCGTCAGCGAGCCGTCCACGAAGAAGACCGGTACGTGCCCGTACGAGGCGTACAGACGCATGTCGTTGTGGATCCGCTCCTGGGTCACCTCAATCCCGAAGTAACGCGTGTGGCCGTAGTACCGGAACCCCGCCCACAGCTCGTGACCCGGGAGAAGGAAGTCCGCCATGTAGTGCGGGCTCTTGATCTGGTAGAGATCCTCCACCGACTCGGGAATGAGCTTGTCGTCGAACCCGCGCAGCCACATCGGTGCCAGCGTGTGCATGATGTCGCACGCGACCGGCTCGATGATGAACCGCATCTGCGGGTGGATGAACTGCAGCCGCTGAAGCCATGTGTAGAGCTTCCACGTCGGTGTGTAGCGGTGCGTGAACGTGTCGAGCCCGATGATCGTCGCGCCCGCCTGGGCCGCAAGACCCATCTCCTTCAGAGCCGCCTGCACGTGCGCGGGGTTGTCCGGATCCAGCGGCTCAAACTTGCCGTCGTCCCACGCGGTCATCACCTGGCACGCGCGACCCCACCACAATCCCAGCTCCTTCTTCCCCGACTTCCTGATCAGCGAAGGAAGGCCGTTCCTCGAGTCCAGCGCGGTCCGCATGTTCTCGTTCTCGAGCCAGCGCGACGTGAACTGGAACGGGAAGTTCAGAGACTGGTTGTTCTTGAACACCCCCGTCGGCTTCCAGAGCATGAAACCGCTCCAGCCCGAACGCGACGACAGGTCGTCAACCCACTTGCCCCAGCCGTGCACGTCGGGGCTGCGCTGCACGTGACGGTTCCAGCCGTACGGGTTCTCGTTGCTCACGGCCTCATCCACCGCGAGCGAGACCGCGTTGATCGGCATCGGCTTCCGCTCGTAGCGAACGCCGCCATAGGTCGAGCGGAAGAACGTCCGGTACGGTGTCAGCGTCCGCATCCACTCGTTCGACACGTTCGTCGCCCGCACACTCACCACATACCGGCGCGTCTCGCCCGGCGGGATCATCGCCTCGTACCGAAGGCCGGAGTCCGGAGTGTCAGCAAGATTGTTCGACAGACGGATCTCCACCCACCAGCCCACACCGCCCTCGCCGCTCGCCGTCGCGCCGGCCGAACGACGCATGCTGAATCTCAGATCGTGCTGGTACTCGAGCACCGGGTACTGAACCGACACGCCCACCGCGTAGCGGCTGTCACGCAGCATCCACACCGGCGAGTACATGTTCAGCGGGTAGTACCGCGCGTACACCTTGTACCCGTCCGCCTTGTCGAGCCGCTCGTTGCCGCTCTTGAAGCCGCCGTCGAGAACCCGCACCTCGGATCCCAGCGTGAACACGCCCACGCGCATCTGCCCCTGCTTCTTCGGGAACGACGACGTGTTCGTGAACGTGTAGATCAGGTCGTACCCCGTCTGCTGAGGAACGAACTCGATCGTCGGTGCCAGCGACTGACCGCCCGCGTTGTCCTCCCACAGCGGCAGGTTCCGCTGCATCACGATCGGACCCGCATCACGCGCATCCCGAACCGCGATCTTCCCCGCTTCATACCCCGCGCTCACGGCAAAGTCGCCCTGGGCAGCCGCACCCAGCGCGATCGCGGCAATCGCCAGCGACGCTGCGGCGAGCCGTGGTCCGAGGTTCCTCGTAGAGAACGGTGTGAGTGAGAGCATGGCACTTCCTCAACTGGTTCGATCGCGTACACGCACGCGAGGTAGACCCATCCAAAGATCAATCATCGAATATGAAGGCAAATCGTGCCCGATCTCTTGCCCATCTTGAACGCCTCATCGCAAACTCGGACCCGACTATCCCGCACAACCTTCTCCCATTGAAAGCCGCCGTTATGGGCCCCACAAACACCAACGCCACCACAGGGGACCACACGTCGGCATCCACCCACGTCCCAGAACGACGCCCAGTGCCCGCCGCTCGCCTCTGCCTCCTCCTCACACCCTCGCTCTGGGTGCTTCTCGCCGCCACGCTCGCGCACCACTTCTGGATCCCCTCACTCCTGCGCGACACACTCACCCTCGCGCTCCCCCTCACACTCATTGCCGCAGCCATCGCGCTCCGCGTGCGACACATCGCGCTCCTCGCCCTCAACGCCGCGGCTTGCGCCTGGATCCTTTTCATCCTCCTCTCGCCCGGTCAGCGCGCCGCCACCGCCCCGGCACGCACGCCCCCGTCCCTCCGCATCCTCCAGCTCAACGCCCGCGCCGACAATCCGAACCACAGCGCGATCCACGACGCCATCAACAACACCGATCTCGACCTTGCGGTCCTTCTCGAGTGCCCCGCCGAACTCTCCCGCTCCATCAGGTCGGGCAGCGCGCTCAGCAATCTCCATCGTGTCGTCGCGCCACCAAACCCGCCCTACACACAGTGGATCAAGGCCTTCTCGAAGTGGCCCATCGAGCCCTGGCCCCTTGATACACCGCCAGATCAGCAACCCCAACCAAGCGGCGTGCTCGGCGCGATCCTCCACCACCCCGACGGACCCATCGGAATCGTCGCGCTCCACGCCTCGTCCCCGTGGGCGCCCGCGCGCTGGCGAAGCGGCAATCGAACCGCAATGGACGCGGCCCGAACCGCCCGCTCCATGCTTGATGCTGGATTCCCCGTCCTCGTCATCGGCGACCTGAACGCGACCCCGCTCGGGGCGAGAACCTCGCACCTCAACGCGATCGGCCTGCGCCGCGCCAAGCAGCCACTCGCCCCCGACGGCACATACCCCTCATGGGCGCCCTGGCCGCTCCGGGTTGCGATCGATGACGCGCTCGTCAGCGATCACTTCCGCATCGTCTCGTGGTCAACGCGCCGCTTCCCCGGCTCGGACCACCGCGCCGTCTCCATCGAACTCCACACACTTGCCCCGCGATAAAGCTCCCTCAAACGCGCCCGGCCCCACGCCCCCCACCACGCCCCAACCTCCGCATGATCGCGCCGCGGAAACGCTGGCGCTCCTGCTGTGTCATCGCGAACCGCACGCACAGCACCGTCACCACCATCGCATACGCCCCGCACGTTGCGCCCAGCCACAGCAGATTCCACGACGGCACGTAACGAATCGCCAGCATCAGGATCGGGGCCGACACAATCGCCACCGCGCCGGGTCTCACGATCGGAGCCGCCAACGCCCACGGGCTCACGCCCAGACAGCGTCCGCCGATCAACGGCACCACAACCGCACTGATGATCGCCGTCACCAGCGAGAACGCGATCGGCGGACCGAGATACGCCACATCCGCCGGCATCGTCTTCGCCAGCACGATCGCCACAACCGGATTCAGGAAACTCAACGCCACGATCGGCAGCGCGTAACTCCGGATATGACCCGCGCCGTACAGGATGCGGATCCAACCGTCCGAGATCGCCCGCAGCGTCACGCCGAGGACGATGATCTGCATGATGATCGTCGCCCGCGAGATCACCATCGCACGATTCTGAAGGTTCGCGCCCACCCACACATCCAGCGCGGGCTCGGCAAGAATCAACATGCCGATCCCCGTCGGGATCGACACAAACGCGTGCAGACGCGTCGAGTGGCGCACCAGGTCGCGCACCGACTCCTCGCCCTTCTTGATCGACAGACGCGCCGTCACCGCGTCCAACCCGTCCGTCATGCCGACCGTCAGCATCCGCACATAACTCGTCAGCTGCATCGCCAACCCGAACGACGTGTTGTAGATGAGCCCGAAGAGCGAGTTGGTGATGATCTGATCCGCCCGCAGATGCAGGTTCTGGGCCGTGGACATCGCCATGTTCCACTTGCCCACCGTCACGAGGCCCGGCAGCTCGGACCGCCGCGCAAGCCACGGACGCGGACGCGTACGCCCCTCAACAAAGAGCATCATCGTCAGTGCGGCCGTCAGGTTCGCCGAGATATACAGAATCGCCCCGACCATCGCGTAGGTCTTGAGCGCAGTCGCCGGGTCGGCTCCGCTCCCGTAATAGAAGAACAACCCGAGCGCCGCCGCGAGCCGCGCCAGCCGCTGCAACATCATCCACCCGTTGAACGCCCGCATCCGCTCGCTGGCAATATACACATTGATGATCGGCGAGAGCAGCACATCAACCACGGACTCCGCCGCCTTCCACGCAACCAGCCAGTACGCGGCCTCGATCAGAGAGGGCGGATCGATCTCGAAGATCCACCCCTGCCACAGACAGAGCATGATCAGCCCGAACACAGAAAGCGTGATCAGCGACATCCCGCCCGCGAGCAGCAGCGCCGTGTTGAAGACCCGCGTGAAGACCGACCGATCCTCGTTGTGCAGCGCGGATCCCAGCTCCCGGATCATCGAACGCCGCACCGTCTCTTCCGTCAGGTTCGCGATCCCCGTCGTCGCGCCCAGCGTAGAGACCAGCCCGAAGCCGCTGTCGCCCGCGACCTCGACCAGGATCTTGACAGACACAAGCCCAAGCACAACATTGGTGAGAAGGCGGGTGTAGTTGGACGCGATTCGCACCGCGCCGCGCTTGGCTTCCGAAGACACTCGAACCTCCACTGCCTACCGATCAACAAGCCGATCAGCCCGCCTGCCGCTCATCTCCATACCCGGAAGAGTCCTGCGTCTCGTCGCCGTATCCCTCCCACTGCTCATACTCATCCGAGTGCGCGACCCCCTGCTCCGACCCATCACCCGGCCGCGCCAGCCCGATCCGCTCCACGAACTTCGCGACCATGATCAGCGTGAAGTACGAGCCGAACACGCCGAACACATAGTTGAACAAGAACGGAGCCGTCTCGCCACGCGACAGGCCGATGATCTGGCCAAGAGCCGCGCCCACCGGCAGCACCACAAACGGCGAGTACGGACTCTGCCTCACGATCTCGTCGAAGAACCTCAGCACAAGCCCCGCAAGAATCCCGTAGAACACGATCGCGATCCAGCCCCCCTCCGCCGCGGCATGCCCGATGATCCCCGGGCCGACCTTCAGCCGACTCCGATCGACGCCCGAGCGATTCGCCATCGTCGCGATCCGCTCGCTCAACGCGTCCGGCTTTCCCCTCCACAACGCCCTGGGCACCGGGAACACCACAAAGTACTTCGGCGTATGGAACCACCGATACGCGTAATTATCCGGATACTGCTCGGAGAGCCACATGCTCACCGAGCCCGTCCCCTGCCCATCCAACAGCATCTCAAGCCCCGCCTTGAGACTCCCGCCAGATGTGATCGCGCTCACGTGCTCCCCGACCCCGCGATCGTGCTCACGCGACGAACGCACAGACGTGAACAACGCGAGCGCGACGATCGGGACCGCCGCCACCAGCGACAACTGGACGAGCATCCGCTTCGGTTCGTTGAAACGCCAGCGTGAGTAATACATCCCCCACAACATCCCCGCGCCCACCGCCACGAGCCCGCGCCGACCGAACGACCCGAGGATCACCGACGCCGAGCACGCCAGAAAGATCAGCATGGCGTACGTCGCCGCGGCCGGATTCAGGAAACGCTTCGCCCAGATCCACCCCGCCAGCCCGCACGCGATCGCCGCGAACGCCGTTCCCACATAGTCCGCCAGCACCGCGACCAGCGGCACGCGGACCATCGTCCGCAGGGCAAGTGCCATGAACGCGAGAATCGCCGCCACCAGCCACATGAACGGTTCGTTCGGAACCGCTCGCGATGTCGGCACCAGACGCACAAGCTTCGACACACCGGGACCCACGCGATACACCACGAGTGCAACGATCAGAAACACCGTGCAGAACGCCGCGTACTTCACCGCAGTCCCCGCCGTGTCCGTCAGTGGATAGAGCGGCTGATACTCCCGGTACAACGCCAGCGACGCCGATGTCAGCTGAAAGATAATGAATCCCGCCAGACCGAAGTTCCGGATCGAGAGCAGCTCCACGCGGCCCTTCACGTGGTCGCGCATCATCAGCAGCCCCAGGAGGAGCGAGAGAAACAGCAGATAGGTGGCGACTGCGGCTGTCATGTGGCCCTACACCTTCTGTGACGCATACTTGCTGCGAACCTTCTCTACGTCCCACACCGGCCCGGACTGCCCCATCAACGACGCCAGACGCGCCGTGTCCGGTTCCAGACGCTCGATCATCCACTCGATCGTCTCGGGCGTCGGCCCGATCGGATGGATCTCCGCCTTCGGAAGCACCATACGACGCAACCTCGTCCGCACCTCCGGCGAGAGAAGCGGACGAATGAACCGCTTGTAAGGTCGCGAAGCCGTCACCACACGCAGCGGACCGACGTTCCGCACACGCTCCGATGTCTTGTTGTGAACCGCGCTCTCGTCAACAAGATCCGCACGCGGCTCCACCCCGATGAACCGGCTCACACGCTCCACCGTGCCCCGCCTGTCCCCTACGAACGACTCAAACCGCACCAGCATCACCCGCTCCGGACCGAACACATCAAGCCATGCCGATGCCTGCATCGCGTAGCGGCTGAAATCCAGGTACTGCTCCAGACGCCTCACGTCGATGTTGAAGTCCCGCTCCGCGGTGTACCCCGTCGTCAACGCGTGCGCGTGATGGCTGATCGCGCGCGAGATCGGCTCGCGAAGCACATAGATCAATCGCACGTCCTCGCCGAGCACGCGCCGCGCCCGCTCCGGCACGCCCGCGAACATCGGGATCTTCGTGTAGTTCGTGGACGCCTCGCCCCCGACCTGCTCACCCCTCATCGCCGCGAACAGCGACGAATAGTCGCGCAGCCCACGCTCCGTCAGCACCTCGTCCGAACACAGATTGTTCGGCTCCTTCTCCTGGGGCATGTACACCGCAGGATTGGCCAGGAGATCGCGATACAGCGTCGTCGTCCCCGCCTTCATCGCGCCGATGATCAGGAAGCGCGGCAGCTTCATGCCCCGCCCCCCGTGGCGCCAGATCCCGCCATCGCACCGATCTCCTCGATACTCGCGGGACAACGCTCCACCCACGCGCGGTCCGGCTCGTACCCCGCGCCGATCAGCGCACTCCCGCACGATCGATCGAAGATCTCCGCCACCTCGCGCGTGAAATAGTTCCGCCAGTCACCCGCCTGGCCCTTCCGCAAAAAACTCTTCTTGTTCTCCTGGCCCGCCCTCCGCCCCGACTGCCTCGCGAAGCTGTACGTGTCGAGCGCTCGCGCCACGCGCTCATCGTCCGCCGGCTCCCCCATCACCTTCGACACAGCACCCGCCAGCGCGGCATGCCCGTTCGACAGCAAGTCCTCGTATCGCAGCATCGCCCAGTCAGGACGACGCGTGCTCAGATACGACTCCACGTGCCGACCCCAGTTCACGCGGCACGAAGTCGGATGCGACATCTGCCGCTCCAGAAACCTCGGAAAGTTCGTCGCCACATCGTTCTTGTTCACAAGCCCCGGAAAGATCGCCCGCTGGGCCTTCGACAACCGGGGCCGATCACCCTCCGGCAAGTGCCGCGCCATGTGAAAGTAGAAACTCACCAGCGCATCACGCCCATCACGGATCGAGTACACCCCGCGCGGATCACGCGCCCCCACCGTGTCGTGCCCGTGTACCACAGCAGGACACCCGATCGGCAGCAGCGAGAACCTCGGAAAGGGAAGCTGCAGACACTCGGCCAGCAACTGGCACATCCACGTCGTCCCGCTCTTCGGATACCCGACCACGAACACCAGCGGCACCGACCGCTTGAACGTCCGCCCGATCCACCACGTCGCGCGATGCGACGCCGCGCGCAGCGCAAGCTGGGCCCTCGTGTGCCTGGCTTCTCCGTTCTGACTCCCCAAACGCGCTCTCCGCAAGTCGTGTACGAACCCGGCCCGCCCACACCAGAGCGGAACCAAGACTCTAGACGGACACACCCACACCCTCGGTGTGGCCACAAACACTTCACAGATCGGCCGAAACCATGACGCGGACCAGACGAACGTCCGAAATCGCTTCGGGATACATACGGATCACGAACGAGTCGGTGCCGAACCTGCCGCCTCGGCGTACATCGCCACGAAACGCTCTACGACCCGTGCCGGATCAAGTTCGCGCAGCACCCACTCGCGCCCGGAAGCGCCCATCTTTGCGCGTCGCTCCGGATCCGAAAGCAGCCCCTCGATCGCCTCCGCGATCGCCCCCGCCTCCTGCACCACGATCAGCCCGCCCCCGGATGCCTCGATCTCGGGCCACGTGTCCACACCCGACGTCGTGATCAGCGGCCGCCCCGAGGCCAGCGCCTCGAACACCACAAACCCGAAGTTCTCCTGGCTCGTCGGCAACGCCACCACATCCGACGCCTCGTACAGCGAGATCTTCTCCACACCCGAGACCATCCCCAGAAATTCAACCGTCTCCGACAGGTTCAGCTCCGACACCAGCGACCGAAGACGCTGCTCGTACTCGTGGTCCCCGCTCCCCGCCACAAGCACCGTGATCGAAACCCCGCGCCCGCGCAGAATCTCCGCCGCACGGATCAGATGCTCCACACCCTTCTTGTAATGCAGGCGGCTCAGAAACAACACATTCGGACGCCCGCGCGTCAACGCCGCGAACTTCCGCTCCGCAGGCCCGCGCCCCGGCATCACGCGGAACGGCGAGACATCGAACACCAGCGGTATCACCCGCCCCCGACCACGCGGATACCACTTCTTGCTCTGATCCATCTCCGCCTGCGCCGTGCAGTGAACAAACGACGCACGCTCCATCATCGAGCGCCCGCCCACACCCAGAAACAACTTCTTCTTCGTCCGGCGCTGCGCCATCGACCAGTCATCAAGCATCCCGTGGATGCTCACCACATACGGCACGCCGCTCGCGCGGCAGCGCGACGCGATCTGCATGTTCGAAATATGCCAGACCGAGTGCAGGTGCACCACGTCCGCGCCCGACATCATCCCGCCGATCTCGCGCAACTGCGCCGCCGTGAACATCGCCCCCGGCAGGCCCGGCCTCGGAAGCCGCCTCACCCTCGGAAACCCCGGCTCGCCCCGCTTCCACGGCTCGGGCACGTCCTTGTCATCGATGCACCACAGCTCGACATCGTGCCCGGCGCTCGCGAGCACCGCGCAGATGTCCAACACCGCGCGCACCACGCCGCCGTGCTCCAGCAGCATGTGCCTCATGCAATGAACAATGCGCATCGGCGAATCCGTGCCGAGTTCCGGCGTCTCTCAGGCCACCTGCAGCAGCTTCAGCGTCGCCTTCAGGATGTCCTGCGCGGTCAGCCCGCACATCTGGAGCATCTCATCGGGCGTCTTCGCACTCTTCGGGATCCGCTTCACATACATCTGGTGCAGCGTGAACCCGTCGCCCGACTCCGCCAGGATGTCCGCGATCGCAGAGCCGATCCCGCCCCCGTAGTTGTCCTCGAGCGAGATCACGTACCCGCCGTTCTCGTTCACGATGTCGAGCAGCTTGTCCGAGTCGAACGGCAGCGAGTACAGATCGACCAGCGTCGCAGAGATCCCCGCCTTGTCCAGAAGCTCGATCGCCTTGTTCGCCTCGTGAACCATGTACCCGGAGGCGCACAGCACCACGTCACGCCCCTCCTGCAGCACCTCGAACCCGCCCAGGTTGAACACCTGTTTGTCCGAGTACAGGAACTCCGTGTCCGCACGCAGCGTCCGCATGTAGCACGCGCCCTCGTACTCGGCCATCACGCCCGTCAGCGCGTACGCCGCGAACGCGTCCGCCGGCTGGAGCACATAACACCCCGGGTTCCCGCGATGATCGCGCATCGTGCTGAACGAGCGGAACCACGCCACGTCCGGCAGAGCCATCTGGCTCGGACCGTCCGAGGCGAGCGTGATCCCCGCGTGCGAACCGACAATCTTGATGTTCGCGCCAGAGTTGATCGCCATCTCGATCTGGTCATACCCGCGCGTCACAAACTTCGCGAACGTCGAGCAGAACGGGATCTTCCCCGCCGCCGACAGGCCCGCCGCAACGCTGAACATGTTCTGCTCGCCGATCTTGCACTCCATGAACCGCTCGGCCAGCGCGCTCGCCTTCCCGAACGCATCCGCGAACGTCGAGTTCGACACGTCGCAGTCCAGCACCACCACGCGGTCGTTCACGTTCCCGAGCGCACGCAACGCGATCCCGTACGCCCGACGCGTCGCCAGCTTCCCCGTGTGCAGCAGCGACTCCATGTCCATCGACTTCATCGCCTCGCCCATCGGAGGCAGGTCGCCCTGCTTCGGCTCCGTGTCCGGCGCCTCTTCCGGCGGCTGGATCTCAAACGCATCCGTCGCCACCAGCGTGCTCGTCAACTCCACGCGCCGCTCGTCCAGATCCGCAAGCGCCCGACGCAGCGCATCGCCCGTCGCCGGCTTCCCGTGCCAGCCCCCGCCCTGCACCGTCTGAGATCCCCACCCCTTGACCGTCTTCGCGACGATCGCCATCGGCGCCGCGGATGCGTCAGCCGCATTCGCCACGAACGCGTCGAAGGCGCCCTTGATCTGGCTCGGGCTGTGCCCGTCGATCACCTTCACGATGTACCCCGACGCCTCGAGCTTCGCCGCCAGTCGATCCGCCGACTGCTGCTGCGAGACCCGGTCCGCCTGGCCGTAGCCGTTGCAGTTGAAGATCGGAAGCACATTGTTCAGCTTCCGGTCGATGATGTAATCCAGGGCCTCCGTGATCTGCCCCTCACGCGCCTCACCATCGCCGATGATGCAGTACACGTGACGACCGATCTTGTCCAGACGCGCCGCCTCGCCCACGCCCGCCGCGACCGACAAACCCTGACCCAACGAACCCGTCGCAGCATCAAAGAACGGGAAACCCTCCATCGGGTTCGGGTGCCCATCCAACTCCGAGTTCCACGCACGCAGCGTCTTCGCATCATCACGCGTCAACGCACGCCGATTCTCAGGGTCCTTCCCCACCATCACGCCCAGCTCACAAGCCGCGGCATACACGATCGGCACCGCGTGCCCCTCGCTCAGCACCAGCCGGTCGCTCGTCGGATAGTCGGGGTACTCGGGGCTCCAACGCATCGTGTGGAACATCAACACCGTTGTGATGTGCGCCAATGACAACGCAGTCGTCGGATGCCCGCTCCCCGCAGCCGCTGTCATCTCCAGCGAGATCTTCCCGAGTTCAATGGCCTGTGCGTGTACCGCGGCTTCAAATGACATCCGTCCAGCTCCCTGCCGAGTCGGCGACAAAGGACAACGGAGGCCCGAGATCGGGCTCCCGCACCCCCAACAACGTAACCAATACCATAGGTCCGGGTTCGGACCGACACCCCGAAACCACCCCGAAATCCCCAAGCCACCCACAGGAAAACACGCCACCACCACAGATCGTGGCGCAAGAACCAGCCCCACAACACCTCCCACCCCCGCCGGTGTACACTTCCCGACCGCCGGGGGAGCCGTGGAACACATCCTCGCGCCCCCCCCTCACCTACGGAGTGGCCCATGAAGGTCATCTGCGATCGCTCTGCGCTTCTGAACGCCGTCAACGTCGTCTCCGGCGTTGTCGCCTCTCGCTCACCCCGCCCCCAGCTCACCTGCGTGAAACTCACCGCGGAAAAGTCGGGCAAGGTCGGCTCGCTCACCCTCTCCGCCACCGACGCAGAGATCTCCATCCGCCTCCGGATATCGCAGGTCGATGTCACACAGCCCGGCGAGGTGCTCATCCCCGCCGACAAACTCCGACAGATCGTTTCCGCCGAAGACGCCGCACCAACCCTCACCCTCGAGTCCGATGGCGATGCCTGCCACATCAAGGGCGACGATGCCCATTTCAAGGTCCTCGGATACCCACCGGCCGACTTCCCTGCAATCCCCGGCCTCGAAGCCACAACCGGCAAGGCCAGCTTCACACAAGACGCCGCCACGCTCGGCGGCCTGATCGCCCGCACCGTCTTCGCCACCGCCCGCGAGAACACCCGCTACGCCATCAACGGCGTCCTCCTGAAGCGCGACGGCAAGCGCATGGAGATGGTCGCCACCGACGGCCGCCGCCTCGCCCTCACGCGCACACACGTCGCCGCCGACAAAGACGCCCAGCCCCTCTCCTGCATCGTCCCCACCAAAGCCCTCAACATGCTCACCCGACTCCTCGGAAACCCCGACGAGCAGGTCCGCATCTCCCTCACCGACAACCAGATCGTCTTCGCCCTCGGCGAGACAGCGGTCCTGGCCAGCAACCTCGTCGAAGGCACCTTCCCCCCCTACGAAGACGTCATCCCCAAGGACCACGACATCAAGGTCACCTTCGACCGCGATGTGCTCTCCTCCGCCGTCCGCCGCGCCGCACTCCTCACCAACGAAGAGTCCCGCGGCGTGCGCATGTCCTTCAAAAAGGCCGACAAGCAGGTCGAGCTCTCCAGCCGCGCGCCCGAAATGGGCGAGGCCGAGATCCGCGTCGACCTCGCGGGCTTCGACGGTGGCGATATCGAGATCGGCTTCAACCCCACCTTCATCACCGACGCCCTCAAGGTCATCCCCGAGAACCAGGTCATTATGGAACTCAAGAGCTCCAGCAAGCCCGGCCTCATCAAGAGCGGAACGGACTTCGTTTATGTGGTGATGCCGGTGTCGTTGACGTAAGCCAGCCCTTTCCCATCGCCCTCAATCTGCCCACTGGATACATCACCCGCGTCCGAGCTTGCCGATGATCGTGTCGAGCTGGCTCTGCATCTTCGCCGTCGCGCCGCGCAGTGCCACATCGTGCGTTGCGCCGCGGTCGGTCGCGGTGACCGGCTCCTTCCCCGCCATCCGCACCTCGATCATGCACCGCTTGTCGTTCCCGCCCGACTTTCCCGTCCCGTTCTCGTCCGTCAGGTGCACCTCAACCCGCGTGATCCGCTCCGCAAAGCGCCCCAACTTCTCAACGATCACAAACTCAACGCTCCGCTCAAGATCGGCCGTCCCCGGCGTCTGGCTGTCCGTGTTGACCTGGATCCGCATGTCAGTACTCCTCGTTCCGGCCCCCACGAAGGACCCGTGAACACACGCCACGTACGCCCCACACGCTCCATCGTTCGCCCCACGCTTCCGCTCTCCCTGAATGTACCACCACGCCCACCCCCAGGATGCCCGCACGCACCCCTCACACACCCCACACACCCCGCACACCCCGCACACCCCACACACCCCACGCCCCCCACGCCCTCTCTCCCAGCCGACACACGAAACCCCCGCCGCTTCATATGCTGTATGTGGCATATAATGCGGCCATGCTATCACTCCCCAAGAACAGGATCTGTCTCTGGTTCAACAACGACGCCGAGGAAGCCGCACGCTTCTACGCCAAGACCTTCCCCAACTCATCCGTCGGCCACATCTTCCGCGCCCCAGCCGACTACCCCTCTGGAAAGAAGGGTGACGTCCTGACCATCGAGTTCACCGTCCTGGGCATCCCCTGCCTCGGCCTCAACGGCGGCCCACAGTTCAAACAGACCGAGGCCTTCTCCTTCCAGATCGCCACCGAAGACCAGGCCGAGACCGATCGCTACTGGAACGCCATCGTCAGCAACGGCGGCTCCGAATCCGCGTGCGGCTGGTGCAAAGACAAATGGGGCATCTCCTGGCAGATCACACCCACCATCCTCACCAGTTCCATCGTCGATGCCAACCCCGCCATCGCCAAGCGCGCCTTCGAAGCCATGATGACCATGGGCAAGATTGATATCGCCCAAATCGAAGCCCAGATCGAGGCCGCACGCAAGGGATGAAGCCGACGCGCACTCGCGGCAAGCCCACATCATCGACTCACGCGCACGCTTCACTCTCACGATCCGCCGTTCCGCGCTGTCAATCACAGCTGCCGGAAGCGATCGCACTCACCCCACACGCACCGCGCGAGGAGCCGCCCGATGCGGCCGCTCACGACGCTCATCCCCGCGCCCCCCCGCACGCGCCCCGTCGTGCTGCACCACCTGCGCCGCGCCCGCCTCGCGGCCCATGCTCCGCGCTCCGGACACCCCCACCAACACCCGCCGAGGCACATCCGCGCCTTCCAATGCCGCCGCCAACGTCCGCCGACGCGCCGCCTGACGCACCGCCGCCCGCCGATCCAGCGTCCAGAACCAGTACACAACCCCCGGCAACGCCACCAATCCGAAGATCGCCGCCAACGCACCCGTCCCCACGCCGCCGATCACGCCAGGACGAACAAACATCCACGCCACCAGCAAACCAAGCAGAATCGACCCAACGCCGGCCACCACAAGACCGATCCGGCGAACGCTCGTCACAATCTCAGCCACATCGCCTCCGTGCGTCACAAACATACACAATCACCCGCATCGCATCACCAAATCCGGGGGAACACAGTGTCGGGGGCCGAAACGGTAGGTCCTTGAGGGTCAGCACGCAACCCCGCCAGATACACACACACCATCCACACAACGGCCCTGCTCCAGTTTCAAGCGCTTCGACACACCCCCACCTCCACGCCGCATCACGCCGCAACCCAAGACAGGGTCTTGCTTTCCATCACGCACCAAAACTCGTACCCGCCCGTTCAGTCTGTGTTGTGTTTGTGGGTTCGGGTCTGGCTGGCTATTGTCCCCGCTCTGTGAAGATGCGCGCCGCCCGGATCTTCGGGCTCTCCATCCTGCCGATCGTCTCCGGGCTCCCCATCGCCCCGTTCGCTCTGCGCGCCGAAGCCCAGAGCGTCGCCGCCGAGCCCGGCGCGTACGACGGCCGCCCCATCCGAGAGATCCGCGTCACCCGCCCCGCGATCAAGGACGGCCAGCGCGTCGATGAAGCCCTGGACGCCGACCTCGAGCGTCTCGTCCGCGCCAACATCCGTCTCCAACGCGGCCGCCCCTACCGCCAGCAAACCGCCGCCGAAGACATCTCCCGACTCAACCGCCTCGGACGATTCCGGCGCATCGAGACCCGCGCCCAGCTCATGGAAGACGGCAGCGTCATCGTCTCCTACGACGTGATCCCCCAGCCCATCGTCAAAGACGTCCAGGCCGTCGGCAACACCAAGTTCCCCGACTCCAAAATCGCCGAGCAGGTCGAAGCCGTCGTCGGCACCCCCGTCGACTCGCTCGTCCTCGACCGCGCCGCACGCCGCATCGAGGACATGTACCGCAAGAAGGGCTACTACCTCGTCCAGGCCACATGGGACGAGCAATCGCTCGAAGAGCAGGGCATCGTCCTCTTCCGAATCCGAGAGGGCGAACGCGTCCGCGCCGCAGAGATCCGCTACGAAGGAAACCTCTCCTTCACACCCAGCGAGCTCGGCTCCGCGGTCAAGACCCGCCCCTCGTTCCCCATCTTCCGCACCGGAGCCATCGACGACGATCAGCTCGACGCCGACACACGCGCCCTCGTCGAGTTCTATCGCGACCGCGGCTATCTCGACGTCGAAGTCGCGCCAAGCATCCGCATCGCACCCAACGGACGCGAAGCCATCGTCACCTTCGTCATCTCCGAAGGACGCCTCTACACCCTCAGAAACGTCCGCGTCCTCTATGTCGAACGCTCACGCGAATTCGACTCCGAACAGGAAGCCATCGCCGACCTCGGACCACTCGAACGCGTCGTGCAAGACCCCTTCCGCCCCCGCGGCTGGCTCGTCACTTCCGACGGGCTCATGCCCCCCGACCAGATCGTCGCCCACATGTCCGTCAAACCCGGCGACGCGTACTCCGTCCGGAAGATCAACGACTCCGTCGAATCCATCCGCAGCGCGTACGGCCAGATGGGCTACACCGAGGCCCGCATCCGCCGCTACGACCCACGCTCGACCGACAGCCCCGAGGTCGATCTGCTCCTCACCATCGCCGAGGGCTCTCGCTTCAAGACCGGCATCATCGAGATCCAGGGCAACGATCTCACCAAGGGCAACGTCGTTCTCCGAAACATGGAGATCAAGCCCGACAGGCCCCTGAACACGGTCGCCATCGACGAGTCCCAGCGCCTCATCACCAACACGCGCGTCTTCGACGGCCTCTCCAACCCGGTCAAGGTCACGCCACAACGACCCGACCGCGCCGACCCGGCCTACCGCGACGTCCTCGTCGAAGTCACCGAGACCAACACCGGCGCGCTCGGCTTCGGCGTCGTCACCAGCTCCGACTCCGGCGTCGCCGGCAGCATCTCACTCACCCAGCGAAACTTCGACCTCTTCGACACACCCGACACCGCCAGCGAGTTCTTCAGCGGACGCGCCTTCCGCGGCGCGGGCCAGACCTTCCGCATCGAGGCCCTCCCCGGCACTGAGGTCCAGACCTACTCGATCTCACTCTCCGATCCCGCGCTCTTCGACTCGGACTACTCCGCCTCCATCTCCGCCTACTACCGCGACCGCGATTTCAGCGACTACGACGAAGAGCGATACGGAACACGCATCGGCTTCGGACGACGCTTCGGCACACGCTGGACCGGCAACCTCAGCATGCGCCTCGAATCCGTCGAACTCTCCGACATCGACGAAGACCAGCCCACAGAGGTCTTCGAGTTCGCCGATCAGGCCGCCATCACCGGCCTCGGATTCAATCTCACACGCTCCACCTACGACAACATCTTCCGCCCCTCCAAGGGCACACGCGTCGTCCTCTCCGCCGAACAGGTCGGCATCCTCGGTGGCGACTACGACTTCACCAAACTCGGAGCCGACTACACAACCTTCTTCAAAGTCCGCGAAGACGCACTCGGACGAAAGACCATCCTCTCGCTCAACCTCGCCGCAAACTACATCCCACAGAACCGGGGCGATGTCCCCGTGTACGAACGCTACTACCTCGGCGGCCGCTCCTTCCGCGGATTCGATTTCCGCACCGTCTCACCCAAAGGCATCCGCAACGACAACGGTGAGCCCTCAGACGATCCGGTCGGCGGACTCTGGTCCTTCTTCGCCGGAGCCGAGATCAAACAACCCGTCTTCGGAGACATGATCTCCGTCGTCGGCTTCGTCGACAGCGGCACCGTCCTCATCGACCCCGGCTTCGACGACTACCGCGTCGCCGTGGGACTCGGCGTCCGCCTCTACATCCCGCAGCTCTCCCCCTTCGACCTCGCCTTCGACTTCGGCTTCCCCATCATCAAACAGGACGGCGACGAAGAACGCCTCTTCTCCTTCTCCATCGACCTGCCGTTCTGAGCGGGCCCAGTTAACTTGACCGCGATGCTCTTCGTTGCCGGCGCGTGAAACCGATGTGTCTCGCGTGACTTGTTCTCGGGCTTCGGTTTGCAGATCCGGCTAAGGACTGGCATACTGAAACGCGTGGACCGCACGCGTGCGGTGAATGTGATCTTGCTCAACGAAGGCGTTGACTGCATCAGGCCACTTGAAGCGGTTGCCATGGGGGGCAGTGTCTACCGACTTCCTGAGGCCAGGACGGGCGCGTCAGATGAACTGTGGTCGTTCCCTCCGGGCGGTTACGTGCGCTGCGTTGAAGAAATGTGGGAAGGCAAACGCGTGCTTGTCTCGCGCGAGAGAGTGGTCAATCAGAGCGAACCAAGTTGAGAACTCTCACCCTCCCCCGTGCTCCGTCACGCACGTGACCTCCAGCCGCACCTCACGCGCCCGCAGACCCGTAATCCGCATACGCGATCGTTTCTCCACAATTGATGTTGTCCGTTCCGCCCCTCCCTGTGTATTCTGCCAAAGAGCTGGGAGGCCGGGTTCGCATGCACTTTCTCCAGACACCCGAGTACGAGGTCGGCCTGTCATCCGAAGAACGTTCGGACAAGGTGCTTTGCTTCGACGAGGCCGGGGCGTGCGCGCCTCTTGATGTGGGATACAGGTACAGGTTCACATCCCGACAGGACGATTCTTGGACCGGCCGCTTCGCCCAAGGAATGGTGAACTATTCGGACGTGCTGGCGACGCCGTCGCCACGGCACTGCTGCATCGTCATGCTCGGACAGGCGTATCTGGTCGATGTCGCTCACCCCGATCGAACTTTGCCCATTCCGCACCCTCAGGTCGTCGGCCACGTCGGCGGGCCTGCCTCATCCGCGCTCGTGCTGGTCACATTCACCGAACTCATCGGAATTCGAAGCGATGCCACATGGTGGGTCAGCGAGCGTCTCGCGTCCGACGAGATCCGCAACGTCACCATCGATGGCGATGTTGTCCGAGGCGAGGGATGGATCGCGGCAACCGACACATGGACACCCTTCACGCTCGACGCAGAATCCGGGCGAATCATCGCAGAACGAATACATGACTCACTCGAGACTGGTTGAACAAGTCCTCGCGCTGGCGCCTGCCCTTAGAGACCTTGTGCCTCAGCAAGGGTGCGAGCCGCGATACTGCGTCCTTTCGGACGCGGTGGCTTGGCTCGACGAGGCACCCTTCGATCGCGAGGAAGAGTTCGCGACCTGTGGCATCACCAACGTCCGGCTCCTCTGGCATCATCGCACTCGCCTTGTGCTCGGCCAGGAGTCGCGTGCCGCAGAACTGTGGGAGGTCGCATTGCGCGAGTTTCCGACCTGGATCGGCTTCATGCCCGAACGCTGCGAGCCAACGGACGAACTCCGCGCGCTCTACACACGAGTCATGCGCGACGGCCACGAGCACTGGCCCTGCCTCCGCGCAGACAATCCCTCTCGCTGAGCGGCGAACGCTCGCTCCCTCACCCGACCCCATGCTCCGTCACGCACGTGACCTCTAACTTCCCCTCGCGCGCCCGCAGGCCCTTCACCCGAACCCGACGCCCATCCTCCAGCTTCATCACCGGCTCGACCCGCACCTCGCGCCCGCGCAGCAACTCCTTCCACGCCTCCGAACCCTCCCCCTTCCCAAGCCCCGTCCGCTCCACCACCTGCACCAGCACCCCGCGCGAGATCGGCAGCCGCCCGACGTACACCCGATCGAGCACCACCACCAGCGCGCCCCCCGGCTCGACCGTCGCGCTCGCCGACGCCCAAAGAATCCGCCGCTCACCCTCGCCTCCACCCCCCTTCTCGCCCGATCCCGCCGACGCCCCGCCGATCGAGATCCGCCCATCGCGGAACTCGACCTGAACCTCCGAGACCAGCCGAGGCAGCTCAAACCCCGCGTCCATCGTTTCCAGCCATTTCGGCAATCTCGCGTTCAGCCACGCGTTCGCATCCGACGACGGAATCGAGACGCCCCACGGCTCGCTCCGCCAGACGCCGTCGGGTTTCTTCTCTCCCTCACGCGCAAGGTGAAGATGTGTTCCGATCGCGTTCTCAACCTCTGTTGCGATCTCGTGCGTCCGCTGCTCCTGCAAGCGCACCTGCCTCCACCAGGGCGGCGCGGCACGCAGCATCGAGCCCACCACGATCCACCCGACGGTGATCGCAGCCGCCACCCCGAGCCCCACACCCACCGCCCACCGCCGCAACCGGCGCACGCGCCGAGCCCTGGCGTGGAGCGACTGAGCATGGAGCGGGTCGGACATCACGGGGCGAATGGTACGGGAGACGAGCAACACACCGACACGCCGTCTCCCGAAATGAAACGATGCCCGCGCGAGATCGCACGGGCATCGGTGGTGTGTGCTTCGGATAGGGAACACCGCTCTGGAGAGCGGTGCCACCAGAGGATCAGCGCTTGGAGAACTGGAAGCGACGGCGGGCGCCGGCCAGGCCGTACTTCTTGCGCTCGACCTCGCGGGCGTCGCGGGTCAGCATGCCGTGCTCGCGGAGCGCGCCTTCAAGGGTGGGGTCGTAGTCGCGGAGGGCGCGGGCGATGGCGAGCCGGGCGGCCTGGGCCTGGCCCATGAAGCCGCCGCCCGACATGCGAAGGACGATGTCGAACTTCCCTGCGGTCTTGGTGACCGTGAGGGGAGAGGTCGCGTCGGCGCGGTCGCGGAACTCGCAGAAGTACTCCTCGATCGCCTTGAAGCGCTTGTCGGTGACCTGGACCTTGACGGTCCCCTGTCCCTCTTTCGCGGCCTTCATGCGGCAGCGGGCGATCGCCGTCTTGCGGCGGCCCGTTCCCCACCACCACCCGTGCTTGTCTGCGGGGACCGCGGTGCGGAGGGGACGCTCGATCTGAGCGGGTGCAACGGGCGAAGCGACGGTGCTCAGCCCTGCGATGTTCGGATTCGTGATCGTGCTCATGGACGCTTCCGTTCCTCTTCACGCCCGACAGGGCGCGCTGGTGATTCGTTCGTGTGTGACACTCAGGCGTTCAACGCCTTCAGGCCCTTGTCGGCGTAGGGGTGATCGGTGCCGCTGTACACCTTCAGGTTCTTCATCATCACGCGCCCGAGACGGTTCTTGGGGAGCATGCGCCGCACCGCGTCCTCGATCAGCGTCTCGGGACGCCGCTGCATGACGGACTCGTAGGTCTCGGTCTTCAGGCCGCTGATGTAGCCGGTGTAGTGCTTGCGAACCTTCTGCTGCGCCTTCTTGCCCGTGAGCACTACCTTTGAGGCGTTGGTGACGACGACCGGATCGCCGCAGAAGACGTGGGGGGTGTACTCCGGGCGGTGCTTGCCCATGAGCACGGTGGCCACATCAACGGCGAGGCGGCCGAGCGACTGCCCCTCGGCATCGACCACGCGCCAGGTGCGGGGCACCTCGCCGTTCTTTGCCATGTAAGTCTGACGACGCATCATCGGATCTGCCTCCGCCGGACGCTTCCGGCGCTAAACGGTTCTGGCCCTGGTTCCGGTCGAGCGATGGCATGTGCCACTTCGCCAGCCCGGATGGGGGTTCGGTTCGCCGCCTGCCGGGCGGGGCGGGCCGGCCTTCCATGAAGCCGGCAGACTTGTGTGCTCTTCGCTCGGGCCGGTGCCGCCGCTGGAAAGCGGCCGCCTCAACCCGAACGCCCCAGAAGCCGGACTCCGTCCGACCCGTGGGAAGAGAACAGTAGACCCTCGGGGAGGGGTGGTCCAGACGTTGGTCGGATGGGAGGAGTGTTCACGCCGCGGCGGGGGGAGGGGGAGCGCCGGAGGCGGAAGTGGAAGGTGCTGGGGGACGCGAGCGGGAAGTCTCACCACTCAGGGCCACAGAGGGCCACGGAGAAGAAGTGGTCCGCTCGCTGACGTTCGGGGTTGAGTCCGTATCGTCGTGGAGCGACGATGCGAGGGGGAGGTCGTGGAGTGCGTCAGACGCGGAGTTGTGCGCGTGATGCACTGGTTCCACCTCGCTGCGCTCGGCGGGAACCAGTGGCACCCGAGAGGCGGTCCGCTCGCTGACGCGAGAGGTTCTATGAGACAGCTGCTCGTCGCGTTCGCGTTTGAGAGTGTGGATGAAGCGGAGGGTGTTGGGATCGATGGGGATGGCGGGGTAGGCGCGGGCGATGCGGTAGAGGAGCCAGGAGGCCTTGCGGGCGTCGGTGCGCTGGCGTTGGCGGATGTGGAGGGCTTCGGTGGAGCGGCCGAGGGGTTCGTTGCTCTCGGCATCGACGTGGGCGCGGAGGGTGAAGGAGAGGGAGTTGACGGCGTCGGTGAGGAGGCAGGCGGCGGAGACGCGGGCGCGGCGGTAGGCGGCCTGCTCGATCTGGTCGAGCATGGCCTGGGTCTCGCTGAGGGCGATCCACGCGCTGAGGGCGTGGACGGTGGTGTTGTTGTTGGCGGCGACGTCCACGAGCGAGGCGTAGGGAGAGACGATGTCGTTGAGGACATCGTGGAGTTGTTCGGGGGAGGGGTTGAAGGGGATGGTGCGGGAAGGCGAAGCGAAAGAGGACTCAACGCGGAGGGCCGCGGAGGACGCGGAGGGAGACGGGGAAGAGGCGGGTTCACCACAGAGGGCCACGGAGGGCCACGGAGGAGACGAATCAGGAGAAGAGGGGGAAGGGGCGTCGTCGAGGAAACGCGCGTCGTGCGTAGCGCGGCGGTCGCGCGGGTCGGCCCACTCCGCATCGTCGAGTGTGTGGCGTGGTGGAGAACAACATGGAGCAGAGGGAGCGCTGACCCGAGGCGGGTCGGTGGCGGTGGAGCCGGGAGTTGTCGCGGTGTGGGCGACCATGAGTACGGGTAATGTACGTCATGGGCTTTGGTCTGTCAATGGGTTTTGTTTGGTATGTGGAAGATTGTTGGAAGTGGTTGGTGGGAAGGGGGATAGGGGTGGGGGGCGTGGGGGGGGAGTGGGGACGAAGAGGTCGAGGGGGAGGGGGTCGGGTTCAGCGAGCGGCGCGATGTTCATGAGACCCGACGGGTATCCGTTTTTGTTCAGCCGCGGCTACCAGGGGTCAGCGCGTGCCGCCCCCTACGGTCAGGCACCGCGCATGCTCTGGAAAGCGGCGCCACATCCCCTTCCTCTTTTCTCCGCGCGCCCCAGCAGGGGCACGCGGCAACCTCCAGCCTCAATCCAGATACTTCTCGTCATACTCCACCTCATGCGCCTTCAGCAGCGCCACCAACTCCTCTCTGAACGATCGCTTGGCGTGATGCTCCGGCTGACTCCTGATGTACGCTTTCACTCCCTCCGCCTGCGATTGGCTCACGGAGAACACGCCATAACCGACCTGCCACGCGAACGCGCTGACGCCGCGTGATTTGTGCATCCATCGCGAAGATCGTGTCTTGACATGTCGCATCAACTCAGAAATCGCTTTGTCGGTTCCCCAGCGCACCAACATGTGGACATGATCGGGCATCCCACCAATCGCAAGCAGCATGTCGTCCTCATCACGCACGATCCCACCGATGAAGCCATACAGATCATCAGCAACGTCCGTCTCGATCGACGGCGTGCGGCTCTTGGTCGAACAAAGAATGTGCAGCAGAACCTGTGACCATGTGCTTGGCATGAGATCCTCCCGCGCCAGAGCATGCCTGATCCCGATGCGCTCACCGCTTGCCCCTGCCGGAGCGATCAAAGGAAGGAGCAACGAACAGCGGAGAAAGTTGAAGCCGCCTTCCAGGGGTTGCGCTCGGGGCTCCACCCCTCACTGACCGCTGGCAACCGCCGCACGCCGCTCCGCGGCGGAACGCCTGTGTCGCTCTCGTGCCTTTCCTTCTGATCCTTTCTCACCCTGTCTCCCTGCGGGTTCCGCTCTTGCGCATGCCTCTGCGAGCCGAGTGGTGAGTGCTCTTGGCTTCCTCCGCGGTCCTCTGATTCCTCCGCGTCCTCTGTGTTCTCTTCGTATTCCAAGCTCCGCCCAGCCGATACCCTCTGCCCATGCCGAACACGACCGACCCATTCGATCCGCGTGCGGGGAGCAAGGTTGATCCGCGTGATCCCTGGTCCACTCCGGGCGCGCCGCGTGTGCGCGATCCGTACGCCGCGGGGATGCAGGGCGGGGATGCCTCTGTCTCCGGGGGCTCTGAGGATGTTGCGCCTCCGGGGCGTGAGACGCGGGACCCGGGCTCTTCGGGGGCGGGGCGGATCGCGTGGCTTGTCGCGATTGTGCTGTTCTGTCTCACGATCGCGTTGAACCAGTGCAGCGGGCCCGCGAAGCCGCCGGGAGAGGCGTCGGCCCCGAGCGCGGACAGCAACCCGCAGGTCATGGTCAGCGCGATGATGATCAAGGCCGGGCGTGCGTTCAACAGCATGCAGGCGGGGAGTTCGTCGGAGATGCTCCGCCAGATCGATCAGGCGGCGGGGGCGGCGGCGGAGCCGATGGTCGAGCGTGTGCGGGCGGCGATAGCCGCGGCGGAGCTGGTCGGGCCCGAGGAGGCGATGAGCCGGCTCGACGCGGTTCGCGGAGAGATCGAGATCGATCGCGTATCTGGTGCGCCCGCGCTCGAACCCGAGGCGGCCGACGAGTTGGTGGGTGATATCGATCTGCTCCGCGCGATCTATGGTGGGGCGGGGGGGCCGATCCCCGGCCCGGTGAGCGCGGACTCGCTCACGCAGGATGAGCGCGAGCGGCTGGTGAATCGGCACGGGCGACTCGGACGGATCGCGTTGACCTTCGGGAGGCCCGAGAGCGACCCGGAGCGGGCGCGGCTGGTCGGCGGGGGCGAGCTGTTGGTCGGCGCGCTGCTCGTCTTTGCGGGCGCGCTCGTGGTTGTGATCCCGCTGTCGTTTGTCTGCATGGTCATTGCCATCATGCGGATGTCGAGGCCCGGCGCACGGCGCGCGTTCGCGGCGCCAATGCCCGGCGGGAGCGTCTACATCGAGATGCTCGCGGTGTTCATGGTCGCGTTCCTGTTGCTCAAGGTCGGCCTGGGCATTGTCGCCTCAGTCATGGGTCCGAACGCGGACGAGGGGGTGATTCTGCAGATCGGTCTGATCGCGCAGTGGCCGGTTGCGCTCGCGGCGTTCTGGCCGCTGGTTCGTGGTGTTTCGCTCAAGGAGCACGCGCAGCGTCTTGGCTGGACGCGGGGGAAGGGGATCATGCGCGAGGTGCTGGCGGGTGTGTTCTGTTATCTGGCGGGACTGCCGCTCGTGATGGCGGCGTTTGCGATCGTGTTCATCGGCATTGTGGTGCAGTCGGCGATCAGGCAGGCAGCTGGCGAGCCCCCCGAGACGCCCCACAACCCGATTCTGGATATCGCAACGTCCGGCGGGCTGGCGCCGATTCTGCTTTTCATGCTCGCGACGATCTGGGCTCCGTTCACCGAGGAGGCGATCTTCCGGGGCGGGCTGTATCGACACCTGCGCTCGCGGGTGGGCGTGCTGGTGGCGGCGGTGTGCTCCGCGCTCTTTTTCGGGCTGATCCACGGCTATTCGCCGTTGCTGCTGCTGCCTGTGATCGCGCTCGGCTTCAACTTCGCGTTGATGCGTGAGTGGCGGGGCTCGTTGATCGCGCCGATCGTCGCGCACGCGCTGCACAACGGGACGATCATGTCGGTGCTGCTGTTCTTTGTGGCCCAGGTTGCGTGAGCGCGTGGGGCACGCCGCCCGATCGTTACGGTCTGTTGCCGCCCGCCAGTTCGAGCATGCGGGCGATGCGGAGCAGGCGCGGCTCATCGAAGGCGCGGCCGATCAGTTGCATGCCGACGGGGAGCGAGACGCCGTCGACGGTTGTGGGTGTGCCGGGGAGGGTGATGGCCGGGAGCCCGGCGAGATTGACGGTGACGGTGTAGACATCTTCGAGATACATCGCGAGGGGGTCGCTTGTCTTCTCGCCGAGTTTGAACGCGGGGCTCGGGCTGGAGGGCATGAGGATCGCATCGCACGCGGGTGTGCCCATGCGATCGTTCGGGGCGAACGCGCTGTCGTAGTCGCGCCGGATGAGACGCCGGACCTTGAGGGCGGTGTTGTAGTAGGCGTCGGCGTATCCGCTGGAGAGCGCGTAGGTGCCGAGCATGATGCGACGCTGGACCTCGGGGCCGAAGCCCTCGGCGCGCGACTTGCAGTAGAGGTCGAGCAGCTCGTCGCCGGGCTGGAGCGTGGCGCGATGGCCGTAGCGGACGCCGTCGAAGCGGGCGAGGTTTGAGCTGGCCTCGGCGGAGGCGACGAGGTAGTACGCCGCGATGCCGTGTGCGACGTGCGCGAGATCGACCTCGACGATGCGTGCGCCCATGCGCACGAAGGCGTCGATGGCATCGCCGAGGGCGTTGACGACGCCGGGGTGGTTGTGGGGGTCGTGGGCCTGCTTGGGCACGCCGATGACGGGTCGGTCGATGGGGTCGTTGAGCGTGGCGAGGAGCGATGGCGCGGGCAGATCGGCGGTGGTGCCGTCGGCGGGATCGACGCCGCAGATCGTCTCGAGGATGAGCGCGCAGTCTTCAACGGTGCGAGCGAGGGGCCCGATCTGGTCGAGCGAGGAGGCGTAGGCGACGAGCCCGTAGCGGCTGACGCGTCCGTAAGTGGGTTTCATGCCGACGACGCCGGAGAGCCCGGCGGGCTGGCGGATGGAGCCGCCCGTGTCGCTGCCGAGGGCGACGGGGACGATGTCGGCGGCGACGGCTGCGGCGGAGCCGGAGGAAGAGCCGCCGGGGACGCGCGAGTGATCGAGCGGGTTCCTGGTTGGTCCGAAGAAGGAGGACTCGCCGCTGGAGCCCATGGCGAACTCGTCCATGTTGGCCTTGCCGACGATGATCGCGCCGGCATCGATGAGGCGTTGGCCCGCGGTGAGCGTGTAGGGGGAGCGGTAGTCGGCGAGCATCTTGCTTGCGCAGGTCGTGCGGCCCCACGACAGGCACATGTTGTCTTTGAGGGCGATGGGGACGCCTGCGAGCGGGCCGAGTGGTGCTCCGTCGGCGCGGGCCTTGTCGATGGTGGCGGCACGGGCGAGGGACTGATCGGGGAAGGTGTCGATGAAGCAGTTGAGCGCGGGGTTGAGGGCGTCGAGTTGGGCGAGCGCGCGCTGCGTGGCTGCGACGGCGGTGAGTTCGCCGGCGCGGATGCGGGCGGCGAGCGCGGCGCCCGTGACAGGCGGCGCGGCGGGATCGCTCGGCGGGGGCGTCACGCGCCCCCCCCATCGCCGATGACCTTGGGGACTTTGATGAACGGCCCGGTGGACTCGGGCGCGAGGGCGATGGCATCGGCGTTGGTGAGCATGGGGCCGACCTCGTCGTCGCGCATGCGATTGAGGGTGTCGCCGGCGTGCGTCAGCGGCTCGACGCCTTCGAGATCGAGTGTGCGGAGGCGCTCGATGTACTTCAGGACATCGGAGAGTTGGTGCTGGTAGAGTGCGACATGGTCGTCGGCGATGGCGAGGCGTGCGAGGGATGCCACCTTGCGGACGGTTGCGTCGGTGAGGGGGCCGGGAAGGGATGGGTCGGCATCGGCGGGCATGTGAGAGGGTATGGGCGGGCGGTGGCGGGCGCGTGGTGTGCGTGAACGGGCGAATCCCCGTCGCGGCACCCCGGTACCATGTGCATCGCGGTGAGGGCATGAAGAGGACGCGGATCCCCACGGAGGGTTTGAGGCATGTCGGAGCAACCTGTCGGATCTGGAGCCCCGGCGATCGACGCCAACGCGGCGGTTGCCGAGCTTCGCTCGGTGTATGACCGTGTGCGTGCGGAGATCCACAAGGTGATTGTGGGGCAGGACGAGGTTGTCGAGCAGACGCTGACGGCGATCTTCTGCCGCGGGCACGCCGTGGTTGTGGGCGTTCCGGGTCTGGCCAAGACTTTGTTGATTTCGACGATCGCGAAGACGCTGAGTCTGCAGTTCAGCCGCGTGCAGTTCACGCCCGACCTGATGCCGAGCGACATCACGGGTACGGAGGTGATCGAGGAGGACAAGGCGACGGGCGCGCGTGAGTTGCGGTTTGTGAAGGGTCCGATCTTTGCGAACGTGATTCTTGCGGACGAGATCAACCGGACGCCTCCCAAGACGCAGGCCGCGTTGCTTGAGGCGATGCAGGAGCACCAGGTGACGGTGGGTGGCGTGCAGCATCCGCTGCCTCAGCCGTTCTTTGTGCTGGCGACGCAGAACCCGATCGAGCAGGAGGGGACGTATCCGCTGCCCGAGGCGCAGTTGGACCGCTTCATGTTCATGATCCAGATCGAGTATCCGCGCGAGGAGGAGGAGCTGGAGATCGTGCGGCGGAGCGTGACGAAGGCCGACGTCAAGGTCAACGCCGTCGTCAGCAGCGCGGAGATCAAGCGGGCCCAGGATCTTGTTCGCCAGACGCCGGTCGCGGACCATGTCATTCGTTACGCTCTTCGTCTCGTTCGCGCCACGCGCGTCAATGAGCCGATGGATGGCGGGATCGATCGGCCGGCGGTGGTCAAGGAGTATGTGGGGTGGGGCGCGGGTCCTCGGGCGAGTGAGTATCTGATTCTCGCGGCCAAGGCGCGTGCAATTCTCTCGGGCTCGCTGCACGTCACGCCGGAGCACGTCCGCGCCGCCGCGAAGCCGGTGCTCCGCCATCGCATCCTGCTGAACTTCAACGCGGAGGCCGATCAGGTGACGGCCGACAAGGTGATCGAGGGCTTGCTGGAGAAGATTCCTGTTGAGGGCGCGACCGCGGAGCAGAAGAAGCAGATGAACGCCGTGATGCGGTGAGCGCGTGACAGCCACCGCGCAGCGCCTCAACACCTGCATCCCGATCCGCGACGCCTTCAGGCGTCGCGCGGGCGAGGCGTGGGTCGTCGGCAGCGGGCGGGTGATCCGGATTCTCGCGGACGACAGCGTGGGCAGCCGCCACCAGCGTTTCCTTCTCCGGATTCAGGGCGGCGTGTTCAGACGCCCCTTTACGGTGCTTGTTGCACACAACATCGACCTTGCGAGGCGCGTGCCGCTGAAGATCGGAAACAAGATCCGCTTCCAGGGTGAGTACACGTGGACCGATCAGGGCGGCACGCTCCACTGGACCCACCACGACCCGGCCAACTGGCACGACGGGGGCTGGATCAAGCGGGGGCTGAGGCGGTACGCGTGAGCATCGTCGAGTGAGCCGTGTTCGTCCCATAAGAAGGGCGGCGATTTGCGAGCTACGGCCGCGCGCGGACCGGGGAACACCCACCTTCTTCATGACGTACATTATTCTGTACACTCAGCCGATGGAGAGGCCATGACCCGCACCACCGACATCACCAGCGTCACGGAGCATCGCAAAAACCTTCGCGAGCACCTGGACCGCCTCAACAAGTCGGACCGACCGCTCTACGTCACGACCAACGGCCAGACCGAGGCGGTGGTGCTGAGCGCCAGGGCCTACGACGAACTGGCCGACCGTGCCGACATGGCCGAAACGCTCGCGATGATCCTTCGCAGCGAGGCGGACCTCAAGGCCGGACGTGCCCGTGACGCTCGCGAGGCCGTTCGCTCCATCGCCAAGAAGCACAAGATCTCCCGCAAGCCATGAGCTTTCGCGTTGTCGTTCCGCGCGCGGTCGAGGAAGCCATCGACGCACAGGTCTCCTACTTGATCAAACAGGGCACCGCCGATGACCGGCTTCAAGACTGGCTCGATGGTCTGCTCCATCTCATCGACTCGCTCTCCGACTGGCCACGCCGCTTTCCCGTTGCCGACGCAACCAGCGCTGCGAGGGGCTACGAGGTAAGGCGCGCCAACCGCGGCGACTATGCGATCTTCTTTCGCGTGGATGATGAGCACCGCTTCGTTGAGATTCTCGCGTTCCGGCACGGCCGCCAACAGCCCTCGTTCGAACGCGAGAAGGGCTGACGCAACACAATCGCTCGCGGCACGCATGACAACCCGCGCCCTACGCTGCCCCCTGACATGAGCGACGCCCACAATCCATCGCCCGGCTCCTCGCCCGACCAATCTCAAGATTCATCCCCCGCCGCGCCCGTTCAGGAAGCCATTGACCGTACAACGCCACCCGCGAAGGAATCCATCGGCTCACTGTTCAAGCGTTCGGGAGCTGTGGGTCCTTTGGCGATCGTTGCTTCGGTGTTGCCGCCGCTGGGGGGCTTTGCGCTGCTTGGGACGCTGACGATTGTGGGTCCTTGGCTTCAGTCGCACGGCGTTGCCGGGGTGTTTTTGTACGCGGGGTGCTTCGCGGTGCTTGCGGGTCTTGCGTTGCTGCCGACGTATGCGCAGGCGGTGCTGGGCGGGTGGGCGTTCGGCTTCGCGGCGGGGTTTCCGGCCGCGCTCGCGGGCTTTTTCGGCGGCGCGCTCATCGGCTACGGCGTTGCGTGGGGCGCGACCGGCGACAAGGTGAAGGTGATCATCGATGAGCACCCCAAGTGGCGGGCGGTGCGTGAGTCACTGATCGGCTCGGGCTTCTTCAAGACGCTCGGCATTGTGGCGTTGCTGCGCCTGCCGCCGAACTCGCCGTTTGCGCTCACCAACCTCGTGATGGCTGCGGCGAAGGTGCCGCGTTTCCCATATTTGTTGGGGACGTTGATCGGCATGGCTCCGCGGACGGGTGTTGCGGTCTTTGTTGCCTCACAGATCCAGGATGTCGCCACTGCCGCCGAAACCCGCCCCAAGTGGATGATCTTCGCCGGCATCGGCCTGACGCTCGTCGTCATCATCGTGATCGGCCACATCGCGAAGAAGGCACTGGAGAAGGTCACCGGGCAGGCACCATCCTCACTGGAATGATCGTCAGTTGGTGCTGGCACCGCTCGCCAAGCGGTGGCCTTTCGCGGCCCACCTTGCGTCCGTTTTCCGTCTCCTTCCCGCTCTTCTCTTTCTATGCCCAAAGACCCGCTGACAATCCTGCTGAACGAGACACCCTTCCTCCAACGATCACATCAACCGGTTGCCCCCTCGTCTACACCCACCTCCGCGACCCCCCGGCCTTCGCCGATTGTCGACGGCCATCTTGAAAGACGCTGAAAACCCCCACACCCCCCGAACCGCGGCGGTGCGCTTTCGCCCGAAGTACGCAAATACCCTGCTCCGGCCCGCCGCTTTACTGGCACGCCCGAGAATGCGCTGTATCTTTTCTCATACCGCCAACATGCCGCGGAGGAGGTCGTTATGTCCAACACCGTTCGATTCGTGTTCACATGCTCCATGGTCGCGGCAGTCGCAGGTGCCGCCTCGGCTCAGGTCGCCACGCTCACCGCGTTTGCCACCGCCGACAACGCATTCCAGATGTCCATCTCGACCGACCCCACCCTGCAGGGTGACATCTTCCTGACAGGCAACAACTGGGGTGCAACTTTCTCCGGTACGTACGACTTCACCGCCGCAGGCACGTATTACATCCAGGTCTCCGCCCAGGACTTCGGCGACCCCGCCGCGTTCATCGCCGACCTGACTGTCAACAACGGCAGTCTCTTCTCCAACGGTGCCGACCGCCTGGTCACCAATCAGACCGATTGGGTGGTCTCGGTCACCGGCTTCGGCGTCTCGACCATGGCCCCGCTCTCATTCGGAGCCGACGGCGTCGGTCCGTGGGGTGACCGCCCGAACATCGGAAACGATGCGCTCAACATCTGGCACACGCCCAGTGCGGATCAGGTGTACTTCACGGCCACCGTCCGTGTGATCCCGACGCCCGGTGCCCTCGCGCTCCTGGGCCTTGCATCCTGCGCCGCACGCCGCCGCCGCTGACCCTCGAACACGCAACTGACAATCTCGAGGCCGCGCTGGTCGTTCAGCGCGGCCTTCTTCTTGCGCTGCGCGGTACGCTCTCCCGATGCCCACCGATCCCCCGCCCCTCACCATCCTCCTCAACGACTCTCTCTCCCCCGACGACCGCATCAACCAACTCCTCCCGCTCGTCTACGACCAGCTCCGCGCCGCCGCGGCGATCGCCCTCGCCCACGAATCTCCCGCCCACACCCTCCAGCCCACGGCCCTCGTCCACGACGCCTACCTCAAGCTCCTCGGCCCGCGCGACATCCAGTGGCAGAATCGTGCGCACTTCTATGCCGCCGCCGCACAAGCCATGCGCCAGATCCTCATCGACCACGCCCGGGCCAAGCAAGCCCGCGGCGGACGTGAACCCCCCCGACCGCGAACCGCCGACCTCCCCGATGTTGCCGCACTCGCCTCCTCGGATTCCGAGACAATCCTGGCAGTCGATCGTGCCCTCGCACGCTTGGAGGTTGAGGATCCGGAAGCCGCGGCGATCGTCAAGCTGCGGTTCTTCGCGGGCCTCAGCGTGGAACACGCCGCCGAAGCCATGGGAATCTCCCCACGCTCCGCGGCACGCCAATGGACCTTCGCCCGGGCGCGGCTCCATCGCTTGCTGACCGAGGGCGACGGAGACGCATGACATGAACGAGCATGACAACAAGCCGAACCGTGATCGCGTTCGCTCGATCTTTGATGAGGTTGCGGGCCTCCCGCCGACCGAGCGTGCTGCTGCGCTCGGTCGGCTCTGCGGCAACAACCCCGCCCTCCGCGCCGAGGTCGAAGCCCTGCTGGGCTCACACGACGCCGCGGGCGTTGGGGGGTTCATGACCAGCCCCACCGCCGCGACCACCATCCGTAACGCAACCATCACCGAAGCCCCCGGCTCGCGCGTCGGCCCCTACAAACTCCTCCAGGTCATCGGCGAGGGTGGCTTCGGTACCGTCTTCCTCGCCGAGCAGACCGATCCCGTCCGCCGGCGCGTCGCCCTCAAGATCATCAAGCTCGGCATGGACACCAAGCAGGTGATCGCGCGCTTCGAGGCCGAGCGCCAGGCCCTCGCCCTCATGGACCACCCGCACATCGCCCGCGTGCTGGATGCCGGCGCAACTCCCATCACCGAGCACGGCGGCGGCCGCCCCTACTTCGTCATGGAATACGTCGTCGGTGATGCCATCACACAGTTCGCGGCAAACAACACCCTCGATCTCCGCGCCCGGCTCGAACTCTTCGCCCAGGTCTGCTCCGCCGTGCAGCACGCCCACACCAAGGGGATCATCCACCGCGACATCAAGCCCGGCAACGTGCTCGTCACCATGACCGACGGCAAGCCCTTCGCTCGCGTCATCGACTTCGGCATCGCCAAGGCCACCGCATCCGCCGGCGGCCTGACTGACAAGACGCTCTTCACCGAGCATCGGCAGCTCATCGGCACGCCCGAGTACATGAGCCCCGAGCAAGCCCAGGGGTCGCCGGATATTGACACACGGACGGATGTGTACGCGCTGGGTGTGCTGTTGTACGAGTTGCTGGCGGGCGACACGCCGTTTGATGGGAAGCGGCTGCGTTCGGCGGCGTGGGACGAGATGCGTCGCATCATCAAGGAGGAAGAGCCGCCGACGCCGAGCGTGCGCGTCACGCAGCGGATGAAAGTGGATTCTTCTTTGGTGGTTCCCTCTTCGGTGGCACCGCTCTCGAGAGAAGTGTCTTCTGATCCGGCTCAGGTGGCAGAGGGCAGGCCAGCAGTTGAAAGAACTAACCCGAGCCACACCGCTCTGGAGAGCGGTGCGACCAAACGCAAAGTCCCTTTCCCTCCCTCAACTCTCCGCGGCGAGCTCGACTGGATCGTGATGAAGTCCCTCGACAAGGACCGCGCCCGGCGTTACGAAACCCCGAGCGCATTGGCCGCGGATGTTGAGCGGCACTTGAAGGGCGAGGCGGTGGTTGCCGCGCCGCCGAGCGCGGGGTATCGGTTGCGGAAGTTTGTGCGGCGTAACAAGGGGCCGGTGATTGCGGGGAGCGCGGTGGCTGCGGCGTTGCTGGTGGGGATTGCGGGGACGACGTGGGGGTGGAACCGTGCGGCGCGAGCGAGCGTCGAGGCGGACTATCAGGCGCGGCTCGCGGGCGAGAGTGCGGCACGGGCTGAGATGCAACGCCATTTTGCCGAGAGAGCGAACCGAGCACTCGTTGCGTTCTTGCAGGGGCGCTTCGATGATCCGGACGTGAGATACGTCGGTTCGTTGAACAACACCGCGATCACGCCGGGCAACGGATTTGATCCGAATCAGCCGCCTGAGTCTCTTCCTGCGGATCTCCGAGAACTCGCGGCGATGTCCATGGAGACCGCGCAGAGGGTGCTTGCGGCACAGGAGGAGTTGCGCGACAAGACGGATGCCGCCGAGTGGTCCGCGTATGTTGCCAACATCTTCGCCGCGCTCTCTGACCCTTATTCAGCGCGTCGCTACCTGAGCGCGTGCGCGGAGCATCTTCGCAACTGGGAATGGCAGTATCTGTGGGCAAGCTCGGACGCAAGCCGATTCGCCGTCCTCGCGCCGGGAGAGCCGGCGCACTGGATGAGAGCCGATTTCGTCTCAAATGGAGAGCTCGTCGCAGCCCTCTCCGAGTGCGGGCAGATCGTCTGCTTGGATGCACACACCGGCGAGGAGATCTCATCGAGCCCCGAAAGTGTCGTGGTGCGTCATTTCAGTTCATCACCCCGTGCCGGCCTGCTCGGTGTTCTCGGCTCTCGCATCGATCCGCTCACCGGCTCCAAGACAAGCTTCGCGGAGGCATGGGACTGCCGCACGCTGCAACCACGGTACGTGCTGCCGGGCGAGCCGACGTTCTCATCCTCAGGCGAAAGGATCTACGCCGCCGGCAAGGTGTTGAATGCATCGGACGGATCGGTCATCACATCCATCGACGCGAGTGCGAGATACAAGCAGTTCCGGGCCCGATTCTCCGCGAACGACACGGACATCCTGACGTGGGGCGTCGCCACAGGCGAGAACGCGAAGTACCGCATCGACCTCTGGGACGGAACCTCTGGAGAGTGCCTGTACTCTGTCGAAGGGCTATCGAACGACCTCGACCTCTATGTCGGGGGCGAGATCGTCCTCACCACGACCAGCGATGGACATGGCTCTCGCTACTCCACATGGGACGCAAGTTCGCTCACACCGATCGGCACATTCGAGACAGCGTGGATGACACTCGGCGCCGCTGTCTCTCCGGATGGACGACACGTGCTCGTTCGCCCATACAACGAGGCGGGACGAGTCTATGAGATCGCCACGGGCAAGCTCGTCCAGGAGTTCACGGAGGAGCTTCACGGCGTGCATGGTGGGGAGTTCTCTCCCGATGGAGCGCGAATCGTCGCGAACGCAGGCCCCTTCGTCTGCATCTGGGACGCGAACACCGGGAAGCGTCTGGCCAAACTCGCTGGCCACGGCGATTCGTGGATCAATACGACATACAGCCCCGATGGCTCGAAGATTGTCAGCTACGCATGGGATGGCACCTTCCGGATCTGGGATGCAACCACCCTCCCACAACCGTCGTTTGAGGCCCCCGACGACCCGATCTATCGCGTTGGATTCGAGAAGGCTCACAACTCTCTCTTCAACGGAACGCACATCCTCGCACCCCACTGGAGCGGAGGAGCCACTGCCGCGCTCATCGATGTTGACAATGGCCGACCGTCTTCGACATGGACGATACCAAGCCCGGAAGCGTGGGAGGGCCACGCCGGGATCCAGAGCGCGTTCTTCAGCCACGATGGAACTCGGGTCTTCACGCGCCGTGGCTCCTCCGTTCGGGCATGGAATGTCGCCACCGCAGCGTCCCTCGGCGAGGCCGTCATCCCCGTTCACATCAACAATCCTTCCATCCGAAGCCGCGAGATCTCAGAGCGCCACGGCGGCACGCCCGAACGCGATCCGGTCTCTCTCCGATGTGACCACGCCGGCAAGCGGCTCCTCGCCTGCCTCGGGAACGGCCTCGTGCGTGTGTACGACATGGACACGGGTGACACGCTCTTCGAAGCAACGGGCGACGGATACCCCTGCGGCACACTCAACGCGGACGGGTCTGTCGCCGCGATCGCCTGGTCAGACCACTCCCTGAAGCTGTACGACGTGGAATCCGGCCGATTAGTCCAGACGCTCAACGGGCACTCCGGCCACGTGGTGCAGGTGCTGTTCGATCCCTCTGGAAGATTCCTCGCGACCCGGGCTGAAGATCGCACGATTCGCCTCTGGGAGACTGATTCCGGCGCTCATCGAGTCCTTACCGAGATCGACCAGGCCGCCTTCGATGGCTGGCAGAGGTTCGGTGTCGCATCGTTCGACAGCCACGGCTCGCGTATGGCCTACTTCGTGAACGCGGGGTGCGTTGTCGTTGACACAGACACCGGGGAGACAGTCAGCACGCTGAAGGGCCACGCGTGGGCTATCGATCGCGCGATATTCAGCCCGGATGGCTCTCGCATCTTCACGGCCTCGCTCGACAACACCATCCGCGTATGGGAAACCGCAACCGGGCGCGAGGTGCTGGTGCTCAGACCGGAGGCTTCGCACGAGGATGGGTTCGACATCTTCCAACTCAGTTCGGACGGCACACGCCTGGTTGCCAGATACAAGTTCGACCAGACCATCCACGTCTTTGACACGTTGCCATTTCGGAAACGCCACACGCCTTCCAGATGACAGCACCCTCATGTCCGACCCTTCCGCCCTCGACGACTCCGGCCGCCCATGGTCGGAGAATCGCAACGCAACGCCCCTGCTCAAGAAGCCCATGTTCTCAGGTCCTGAGTGCCGCGTGCAGCACAAAGCCGACATCCCCGCCGAACGTGGGCACGGTCATCGTGATCGTGTCCCGCTCGAACTCCCTCTTGCCGACTTTCGCGAAGACGCGCAGCAACCCCTCCATCAGCGTGAGCATCTCTGGCGTCGGGCGTGAGGCGCGCCCTGCGGGCGTTACGCCCATCGGCATTGGGAACGCCTCGTCCGACGCGAGCGCTAAGTCCTCGCTCGCCCAGAGGGCGACATCGGCCGGGGGCGCATCCTCGCGGCACTCAAGGCCCACGCTCCAGTGCGTCGTTGGCGCGGCCTCGAAGTATGTGCTCGGGGTGTCCGATTCGATCATCTGCCTCATTCGATCCGGGTTGTCGAGGAACGCCAGCCCGAACTCTTCGCCGCCGCCGCCCATGACGGTGACGTGTCTCATCGGTTTCAACTTCGGTCTCGGCTCGATCGACCAGAGCGTCTCGCCCTCGGCCAGGGTCCACGGCTTGGCTCTCCAGAACTCGCGTGCGGCGTGCGCGAATGCTCGCACCCGCTCGACCGTCATGCCCTTTCGGCGCATGATCCCCGGGACCGATATCGGTCGCACGCCGCCATCCGCTGTGGGACGTCGGAGCCGCCGGGATCACCGAACAGACCCGGCAGCGGCATCGCCGCGACCTCCCAGACCTCGTCGGTGCGTTTGAGAGGGATTCGGCGCAATCTCTCCACGGCGATATCGAACATCTCTGGCTCCCATCTCCGCGTTTCTGTTTCGATGGCACTGGACGATGCAGTGTACCGCGTGGTCGGAGAGGGCTGGAGCGGGGTTGTCACGCGGGAGTTGGCGCGTGTTTCGGCCGCGGCAGGAGAAAAGAACGCGGGCACGTGCGACGTTGCACGCGCCCGCGCATTGCGGAGGCGGGGGGTTGATCGGCTGTGAATCGAGAGTCCTACCGGCGTGATTCGGCGGGGGTTTCGATCGGTTGCCCGGGGTTGTTACCCCGGTGTGGATCAGTTGCCGCGTTCGAGGCGATCGAGGAGTTTGCCGATGCGGTCGTCGAGTTTGTCGAGGCGGGAGTTGAGTTCGTTGATCTGGGATTCGAGTTGGCCCATGCGATCGGCTTCGGCGGGGGTTGCGGCTCTGGGATCGCGGAGGACCTGGAAGCCGCGCTGCGAGGTGCGTCCCTGAGCGGTGCCCGGCTCGGAGGGCGAGGCGGGAGGTGTGGGCGCTGATGGAACGACGAAGAGGCGATCGAGTCCTTCTTGTCCTGCGGTTCCTTCGCGGAGGGTGCTCTGTGAGCGGCGGAGCTCTTCGAGGGCCTGGCGCATGCGTTCGGATGCCTCGCGCATGCTCTCTGCGCCTTGCTGGCCTCGGAGCTGGGACATGGCCTGCTCCATGGAGCGTTCGGCGAGTTCGAGGGCGCGCTGGACCTCTTCTGAGTTGCCGGAGCGGCGGTAGAAATCGATCATGGGGAACTCGCGGATGATGGTCGGGCCGCCGCTGCCCGAGGCGCCAGCCGTGGGGCTGATGCCGAGTTTGGCGGCGTCGTAGGGTTCGAGCACCATGTCGAGGTTCTGTTCGCTTCCCTTGCGGAGGATCCGGACCTTGACCTTCTGTCCGGGCTCTTTGGTGTTGAGGACCTGGCGGAGGGTGGCGTTGGTGACGCTCTGGCCGTCGATGGCGATGACGATGTCGCGGGGCTGGATGCCCGCGTTGGATGCGGGGAGGCCCTCGATCACCGTATCGACCACGAAGCCGGTGTCTTCGCTGAGGCCGAAGTGCTCGCGAAGGGTTGCGCCGACGTCGGACATGTTGATGCCGACCATGACCCTGGGGGGCTCGGTCTGTGTTGTCGCGAAGGAGACGCCCGCGCTGGGCGAGATCGACGTGGACCACGTGCCCCCGGAGCCGGTCTGGGGCACGATGCGCGGGATGGAGTCGATGGTGGGGATGGTGGGGATGGGGGGGATCTCGGGAAAGGTGGTGTTGGTCTCCAGAGAGAGGATGACATCGCCCCGTTCATCCAGGAAATCGAGGCGTGATTCGGTGCGGCGGATTCGATCATCGGGGACGCGCTTGCCGTTGAGTTTGGCGTTGACCAGCGCGCCGTTCTTGAGGGAGACCTCGTACTTCTCGCCCTTGGGGGTGGTGCCGCTCATGTTGATCGTGCGGTCTTCGTGCGTGTTGAAGGCAGCGCGGGTGTGCGAGCCGGCGGAGCCCGACGTTGGTGCCGGAGGGGTCGCGGGCTGGTCGGACCACCTGACCTGCGCGTGGGCGGTTGCGGCTCCGGCGACGAGGAGGAGGGCGGAGACGACGGGAAGGAGTGCGGTGTTTCTGGTGTTGCGGTTCATGGGTGTGCTCCGTTGCTCGCGGCGTGTGCGGGTCTGGTGCGCGGCCACGAGACTCTTCGTCTTTCGGATCGGTGCAATGGGCCGATCGGGACTCTCACACAGTGATGCGCGTGGGACGGGTTTCCGTCGCATTGGTGCGGGTGCGTGTTGTGATTACATTCGACCCGGTGCGGTGGTGACGGGGATGAGGATGGGGCGGGCCTCGCCTCGCTCGTCGTAGCCGAGTCCGATGCCGTAGACCTGCGGGACGATGCGTCGCTCCATGATCTGTCGGACGTATCGGACCTCGTAGCCGCCCCCTTCCTGCGGGATGGTCTGGACAAGAAGGGGCTCGCCGACCTCGCCGAGGACGCGGCCATCCTGTTGGCCTGCGCGGAGATAGGCGTCGAAGTAGTCGTCGGGTTGTGAGGAGGCGGAGAGGCCGAAGGGGGAGAGCGCGGCGTGATTGACCGGAACGATCGAGTTCGGGCTTTCGGCGTGGTTCGGCGGGCGGACGATCCAGGCGAGGGCGAGCGCGGCGGCGGCGGCCCAGCCCCCCCACATGCGGAGCGAGCGGGCGCGGTCGGAGATGCCGCCCGCGGCGTAGACGGGAGCGTCGACATCGTCGGCGAGGGCGACGACCTCTGCCATGGCTCCGGAGAGCTCGGCGTGGTCTTGCTGGAGGCCGGCGAGGTCTCTCCAGACGGAGGGGTCGCGTTCGGCGAGGGCCTTGAGCGCGGACCAGTCCTCGGGCGAGGCCTCGCCGTCGATGACGCGTGAGATCAGGATGTCACGATCGGTGCCGGTCATGGTGTTGGCTCCGCGTTTTCGTGCGGCGTCCCTGCGTGTGGTTGTGGCGCGTGCGGGTCCTGCGTTGCGCCTTCGGGCTTGCGTTCGATGGTGTGGCTTGGCGGGTGTGTTTCTGAGGGGGCTTTCTCCGCGAGTTCGCGGAGCATGCGCCTGCCTCGGGCGATGCGGGTCTCGATGGTGGTCTCCGGAAGCCCCATGAGTTCGCCGATCATGCGGTAGCTCATGCCCTGGAGGCATCTGAGGAGGAGTGGCTCGCGGTATCCGTCGGGGAGTCGCTCTGAGAGTTCCATGAGGCGTCGGGCCTCTTCGCGTCGTCCGGTCATGAGGTCGGGCTTGGCATCGGCGGGTGCGCCGGCTCCGGTGGTGAGCCCGAGGGCTCCGGAGGCGGAGGCGGGGCGGTGCTCGGTCTCGTCGCGGCGACGGCGTTTGAGTGTGCGCCCGGACGCGTGGGCGGCGTTCACGGCGACCGTGCGGAGCCAGGGCTTGAGCGCGGCGGGGTCTCGGATCTCGTTGACACGGCGCACGAACTGCATGGCGACATCCTGCAGAAGGTCTTCGAGGTCGGCTTGTCTGGGCTTGTGGGCCATGAGGACGGCGGCGACCCAGCGGCGGTGGTCTTCCCAGACCTGGCGCTGGGCGTCGCGCTCGCCCCTGATCGCGGCGAGAACGAGCGCAGCACCCGCGCTGCTTCCGGTAGCCGCTCGGTCTTCGAGCCCGACAAGTCGCACGTGCTTGTACTCCCGCAATGACTCAGAACGAGGATGCGCACCCGTGGGGGTTCCCGTCAGGTGAATTCCGGTGTTCGGGGTTCTGGTTGCGTGTGATTGGTACAACGATCGGGAGCCAGATACCGTTCGGTCGGATTGTGCCGCGCCGGGTAGAAAGGGGTGCGGGCGAGGTTTCCCAAACAAACGCCATGCCCCAGCGAGTTTCCATGCTGAGCACGAACAAGCCGTCGGGTGATGCCATGTCGTTTGGCGATCATCTGGAGGAGTTGCGTTCGCGGCTGATCGTGGCGTTGCTGGGGTTGATCCCGATTCTGATTCTGGCGTTGTTGCTGGGTCGCAAGTTGATGGAGATCCTGATGCTGCCGGCGCGGAGTTCGCTCCGTGAGCAGGGTCTGCCGGAGACTTTTCTTTCGACCTCGCCGGCGGAGTCGTTTGCGCAGTACATCAAGGTGTCGCTGCTGGCGACGGTGTTGATGGGCAGCCCGTGGCTTCTGTATCAGGCGTGGCTCTTTATCGCGCCGGGGCTGTACAGGCATGAGCGGCGGTTCATCCACATTCTGTTGCCGCTGAGCAGCGTGCTGACCGCGGCGAGCGCGTGCTTCATGTATTTCGTGCTGCTTCCGGTGATCCTGGCGTTCTTCATGCGCTTCGGCACGCAGATCTCGGAGCGTGGGAGCCAGATCGTGGAGTCGCCGGGGATCGTGCTCCCGCTTGCGCCGGTGCTGGGTGGGGATCCGTCGGAGCCGAGCTCGGGAGCGATGTGGATCAACGAGCCGCTGAGGCAATTGCGGGTGAACGTCGCGCCCGAGGGGAAACCCCCGGAGATTTATGGGATGGCGCTGACGCGGGACACGGGGATTGTGATCCAGCCGCGGCTGACGGATTACTTCAAGTGGCTGACGGTGATGGGGATCGGGTTTGCGCTGGCGTTCCAGACGCCTGTGGTCGTGCTGTTGCTCGGGTGGGCGGGCGCGATTGATCCGAAGGTGATCGCGAAGTATCGGAAGCACGCGATCCTGGGTGCGTTCGTGATCGGGGCTGTGTTGACGCCTCCGGACCCGGTGTCGCAGCCGCTGCTGTCGATTCCGATCTATCTGCTGTATGAGCTGGGGCTTGTGCTGTTGAAGATTCTTCCAGCGAAGAAGCTGTTCAAGACGGAATCTGAGATTCTTGAGGAGCAGGGGGAGGATTGAGGGCGTGGTGAGACGGCTCGGCTTGGCGCATCCATCGCCGCTCTGGAGAGCGGTGCCACCAGGAGGAGGCGCACATGGGACTGGGACGGGACATCCTGAGGGTCTTCGGGTGGTACTCGCGTGGGGCGTTGCCTGACGCGGAAGTGCCGGAGCCGCGTCCGACGCGGATCCTTGAGCCCGTCGAGCCCGGGCCGGATCCTTCGCCCGTACTCGATCCCATTCCGCCTCACACATCTCTCGCGACCGAGACGGATGTGGCGATGATGCGTCGGGCGTTGGAGCTGGCGCGCGAGGCCGCGGCTGTGGGCGAGGTGCCGGTGGGCGCGGTGGTGTATGAGACGGCGACGGGGCGGGTGTTGGCGGAGGCATCGAACCGGCGCGAGCTGGATCGGGACCCGACAGCGCACGCGGAGTTGATGGCGATGCGCGAGGCGTGCCGCGTGAGGCGTGATTGGCGGCTGAGCGATTGCACGGTGGTGGTGACGCTGGAGCCGTGCCCGATGTGTGCGGGTGTGATCGTGAACGCGCGGGTGGGGCGGCTGGTGTACGGCGCGGCGGATCCGAAGGCCGGTGCGTGCCGCACGCTGATGTCGCTGACGAACGATGCGCGCCTGAATCACCGTGTCGTGCCGGTGGATGGTGTGCTTGCGGATGAGTGCGCTGCGCTGCTCAAGAGTTTCTTCGCGTCGCTGCGGAGGCCGGACAGGCCGAGGAAGCCGGACAGTTCCGCGCCGGGGGTGTGAGAGCCGGAAGAAGAGGAAGACATTCACCACAGAGGACACGGAGAGTCACGGAGAGGAGATGTGGGCTTCATGCGAAGAACGAGAAGAAGATGTTGAACGCGAAGAAGTGGTGGCTGAAGAGCGTTGTGATGCGTGTACGTCGGATGCTTTCCCATGCCTGAGTTGCCGGAAGTGGAGACGGTGCGGCGGACGCTCGAGCCCTTGCTCGTGGGGCGGCGTGTGTCGCGCGTCGAGTTGCGGCGGGCGGACATTGTGGAGGGCGATCGCTCGGCGAGCGCGTTGCTGGAGGGATCGACGATCGAGGCGATACGCAGGCACGGGAAGCAGATGGCGCTGATCGGATCCGGTGCGGGTGCGGGCCGCGTGCTGATCGTGCATCTGGGAATGACCGGCCAGCTGGTGCATCACGCGACGCGCCCGGATCTGTCATCCACAAACCATGTGCATGCGGTGTGGACGATGGAGACGTGCGCGGCGACGAAGCGCGAGCCCGCGGGTGTGCTGGTGTTTCGTGATCCGCGCCGATTCGGCGGGTTGTGGCCGCTCTCGCTCGATGCGCTCAGGGATCGGTGGAGCGAGCTGGGTCCGGACGCGCTGGAGGCGACCGGGGAGGGGCTGCGCGAGCGCGGTGGGAGATCGGCGCGCGCGGTGAAGGGTGTGTTGTTGGATCAATCGGTGGTCGCGGGTGTCGGGAACATCTACGCGGATGAGGCGCTCTTTCGGGCTGGGATCCGGCCGACGCGTGGCGCACGACGTGTGCGGCGTGAGGAGTGGGACGCGCTCGCCCTGGCGATCGGTGGGGTGATGCGTGCCGCGCTGGAGGCGGGTGGGTCGACGGTGCGAGATTACGTCGGGGGAACAGGGGAACGGGGCCAAGCCCAGCTGGGGCACGCGGTGTATGGCCGGATGGGCGAGCCGTGTATCGGGTGTGGGGCAACCCTCAAAGGTGGGGTTGTTGCGCAGAGGACGACGGTGTGGTGTGCGAGATGTCAGCGATGAGCCGCGAGGTGATGGGGAGGACTATCCACAGCGATACCCACAATTGTGGAGAAGCAGACGGGTGGTTCGCGGGCGCGAACCGAACGCCGGGGTCTCTTCTTCCTTCATCATTGAGATATCCATGATGGTGGTGATAGCAGGGGCTGGCGCTTTGTGGAGTGTCGGCAGAACCGATGTCGCAACGTGTTGGTAGAGATTGGTTTATGGATCAACACGGGGAGAGGACATCCTGTCATTTGTCGTGCAATCGCGGACGGGGATGTGTGTCTGCGGCGCGACACCCGACCGGCGTGTGAGCGGATCGTTCAGACTCGGCGGTCATTCGCGTCGTGAAGCGCCCGGTTCTGCACCATCGTTCCACAGCCACAAGCGCCAGGGAGGAAGAAAGAAACAAGGGTGAGGTACGCCTTGATCCGGGCGGGGACAAAGTCCGATCGTGTGAGCGCGGGGTGGGGAGTGTCGGCTTTAGAGCGGCTTCAATCCATACGTAGCGTCCAGAGCTGGCTGCGACATCGCATGGCGTTGTCGGCCTGCATCGGCGTATCACTGCGGATACGCCTGTTTCGGCCTTCGCGCCCTGCTTGTCTCGCCGACGCTCGGGACGCTACGCCTGAACTTCAACCGCTCTAGTAGTGGCCGTTGGTGAGGCGTTCTTCCATGGAGCGGATCGCGGCATCGAGTTTGTCGTCTTGTTCGCGCCGGGTGACGATGGCTTTCAGGGCGTGCATGACGGTGGTGTGATCGCGTCCGCCGAAGAAGCCGCCGATCTCTTCGAGGGAGTGGCGGGTGAGTTTGCGTGCGAGGTACATGCAGATCTGTCGTGGGAGGACGACGGACTGCTGGCGTCGTTTGGATTGGAGATCGGCGAGGCGGACGCCGTAGAAGGTGGTGACGGTGGTGACGATCGCCTGGATGGAGGGGATGGCCGCGGCGACGATGTCTCCGAGTGCCGCGGACGCGAGCGAGAGGTCGATGGGCCTGCTCTCGACCTTTGCCTGGATCTGGAGCTTGATGACCGCGCCTTCGAGTTCGCGGATGTTGGCTTTGATGCGTTCGGCGATGTAGCCGGCGACATCGTTGGGGATCTCGAATCCTCGGATGCGGGCCTTTGCCTTGACGATCTCGACGCGGGTCTCGTAGTCGGGCGGCTCGACCTTGGTGACGAGTCCCCACTTGAAGCGTGAGACGAGGCGTTCTTCGAGGTCGGGGATTTCTTCGGGTGGCGCGTCGGAGGAGAGGATGATCTGCTTGTGGGCCTGGTAGAGCGCGTTGAAGGTGTGGAAGAACTCTTCCTGGGTGCGGTCGCGTTTGGCGAGGAAGTGGATGTCGTCGACGACGAGGACATCGACATCGCGGAAGCGGTGGCGGAAGTCGTTCATCTGTCCCTGCTGGACGGCCTCGATGAACTGGGTCATGAAGCCCTCGCAGGAGGTGTAGTACATGGCGGCGGCGGGGCGTTCTTCGGCGATGCGGAGGCAGATGGCCTGGAGGAGGTGGCTCTTGCCGAGGCCGACGCCCCCGTGGACGAAGATGGGGTTGTACGCGCGTCCGGGCATGTCGGCGACGGCGACGGCGGCGGCGTGCGCGAGGCGGTTGCCGGGCCCGATGACGAAGTTATCGAAGGTGTAGTCGGGGTTGATGACGAGGGATTCGTGCTGGCGGGGCATCGCGTCGCGCGAGCCGAAGGAGACGCCCCCGACCGCGCCGGACTGTCCGTTGCCGGCCAGGGTGCTCGGCGAGGCGTCGGAAGCGGATGAGATGGCGTGCTCGTTGATCTGCTGGGGCTTTGGTTCGAGGATGGAGCCGGCGGCGCGCGGGTTGCGGGCGGGGGGCGCGACGGCCTCGTCCGGTCCGAGGAAGCGGACGGCGAGGAGTTGGCCGGAGACGCTGCGGATCGCGTCGTTGAAGTGGTCGAGGCACTGGCTTCTGAGGTAGTCGCGGTGAACGGCGGTGAGGGTTCGAACGGCCATGACGCCGCCCGAGACGCCCAGCGGCTCGAGTTCCTCGAACCACTGGCGGCAGATGGCGGGGTTGTGCGCTCGCAGATGCGAGAGCATTCCCTCCCAGATCTTGCGATCGGGGTCGGCCAACGGAGAATCCACCCTTCCTGCGCGCCCCGCACACGTCGGCACTCGCGCCAAGCAACCCGTCAGACACACGGGGCGCACCACGCGACCCCGCAACGCGAAACGTAATCGGAACGGGGCGTTGAGTCAACACCAATCGGTGTTGTCTGGCGGCGCGGATCGGCAACCCTCGCAGGATCAAACGCTTGCGGGGGCAGGAAATCCGCGATCGTTCAGCGCCCGGCGTGTTCGGCGACCCTGGCCTGTTCCTCGTAGCGCTCTCTGTTGTTTTTGTGGTCCATCAGGAAGAGCACCTTGGAGGCGCGGTCGGCACCGACGGCCTCGACCAGGCGCTTGCGCGCGAACTGGAGGTTTGTGCGTCTGGAGATGTGGATGAGGACGAGGGCCTGCGATTCGAGGACGCGGAGCCATTCGGCGACATCGGCGACGTGCATGTGCATGCCGACCTTGGCGCGTTCGCGATGATCGGGCTCGAAGAAGGTGCACTCGCAGATGACGATCTGGGCCTTGCGGACGTCCTCGCGGACGAGGTGCGGGCCGGGCGCGGTGTCGCCGAGGTAGGCGACGAGGGGGATCTCGAGGGTTCGGGTGATCTCGACGCCTCGGTCCTTGAGCTCGCGGAGTTTCTCCTGCGGGAGATCGATGAACTCGGTCTTGAGCTTGCTGCGTCGCTCGACGACGGCGTAGCCCATGGAGGGGCAGTTGTGCTCGGTGTGGAACCCGCGGAGGAAGATGTTGTTCTTGATCTCGATCTGCTTGTTGTGGTCGAGCGGCACGATCTTGTAGGAGGTCTCCTGGCGTTCGAGCTCGACGAAGCCGGCCATCATCTGGCGGACGGCGGTCTCGATGCGGGCATCGCAGACGATGGTGGCATCGCCCATGCCCTGGAAGCGGCGCTGGGAGCAGAAGTACGCGAGCGCTCCGACGTGGTCCATGTGGCCGTGGGAGATCGCGGCGTACTTGGCGGGGAGCATCGCGCGGGGGCACTCGCCGAGGTCGAAGACGATGTCGAGCTCAGGGATCGCGACGGACGTGGTCTCGCCGGCGACGGAGACGCCCTGGATGCGGAAGGGTGGAACGTACAGGAAACCGAGTGAGCCCTCGCGAGGAGGCGGCTTGGGGAGCATCGATGAACCTCCATCGGCAGGGCGTTTGGCCCGGCCTGGACTGTTGTCGATCGATGGTAGGACGCGCCGGCACCCTTCAGACGCTTGAGACACATTCTCATTCGACAGCGGCTCGCTTCGGGCGCATGATCTCGTTGCTTGAACAAGGGATCCGAGAGTTCGGCGTCTGGTGTGTTCTCGCCTCGGGGCGAGCTGCGCGGGGCGATTCTTGCGGGCGTGCTGCTGGCGATCGGGTGGGTCGCTCGCGCGGTGTCGGACGGGGCGTGGGCTTCGGTGCCTGTGTGGGCATCGCTGGGGATCGGGCTGGTGTATGGGGGTCGTGCGGCGTTTGATGCGCTGCGCTCCGGCGCGTTCAACATCGACGTGCTGATGGTGCTCGGCGCGGTGTTCGCCGCGATCGTCGGGCATCCTGACGAGGGCGCGTTGCTGCTCTTTCTCTTTGTGCTGGCTGGCGCGCTCGAGGAGCTGGCGATGCAGCGCACCGAGCGCGAGGTGCGGGCTCTCTCGGCGTTGATGCCGACCCAGGCGATCGTGTGGCGTGGGGGCGAGTGGTTGGAGGCGGAGCCGGAGACGCTGGAGATCGGCGAGCGGGTGAAGGTGCGTCCGGGTGAGCGTGTGCCCGCCGATGCGCGGGTCGTGCTCGGCTCGACGAGCATGGACCAGGCGACGCTGACGGGCGAGAGCGTGCCGCGTGAGGTCGGTGTCGGGGAGACGATCTACGCGGGGACGATCAACGTCGAGAACCCGATCGAGTGCGAGGTGATTCGTCGGGCGTCGGAGTCGAGCGTGCAGAAGGTGCTCGACCTGGTGTTGACAGCGCGTGAGCAGCGCGAGCCGGTGCAGCGTGCGATCGACAGGATCAGCCAGCCGTACGCGGTGGGCGTGACGATCGTGTCGGTTGTGGTGGCGGCGGTGTGGATGCTTGTGCTCGGGCGTGACTGGCGTGACGCGTCGTACACGGCGATCACGTTCCTGATCGTGTGCTCGCCGTGCGCGCTGGTGATCGCGACGCCGACGGCGACGCTGGCGGCGATCGCGCGGGGCGCGTCGAGCGGCGTGCTCTTCAAGGGGGGGCAGACGATCGAGAGGTTGGCGCGGGTGCGGGCGGTCTGCTTCGACAAAACCGGGACGCTGACGGTGGGTCGGCCCCGGCTTGAGGCGGTGATGCCGGTCGGCTGGTCGGATCCGGACGCGCTGCTCGCGGTGGCGAGCGCGCTGGAGCAGGAGAGCACGCATCCGATCGCGGCCGCGGTTCGCGACGGCGCGGCGGCGCGGGGCGTTGCGAGCGCGACGCTCAAATCGGTGACGCACGAGGCGGGGCGGGGCATGGCGGGCATGGTGGGGGGTGTGCGTGTGCGCCTGGGCAGCTACCCGCACACGGAGGAGATCATCCCTGTCTGTCTGCGGGCCAACACGCGCGAGACGCTGGAGCGGATCCGCAGCCACGGGCGCATCGGCATCGTTGTCGCGGGCGAGGGCGCGGAGGGTGTGGAGCGGACAGCGGCTCCGGAGCACGCCGGCGGCGCGGCGGTGCTTGTGCTGCGCGACGCGGTTCGGCCGGGGGCCAAGCGACTTGTCACGCATCTGCACGAGATGGGTGTGCGCCCGGTGAAGATGCTGACCGGCGACAACCGCACGACCGCCTCGTTCGTGGCGAAGGAGCTGGGGCTTGATGAGTTTGAGGCGGAGTTGATGCCCGCGGACAAGCTCCGGCTGGTGCATGAGATCAAGGAGCGGCTGGCGCGTGAGGGGAATGAGCGGGCGAGCCGACGCGGGGGCGTGGCGGTGATCGGGGATGGGGTGAACGACGCGCCCGCGCTCGCGGCGGCGGATGTGTCTGTTGCGATCGGATCGATCGGGTCGGACGCCGCGCTCGAGACGGCGGACATCGTGCTGCTCAACGACGATCTCTCGGCTGTGGGGTGGGCGATCGAGTTGGCGCGTCGGGCGCGTCGGACGGTCGCGGTGAATCTGGTGTTTGCGCTCTCGGTGATTGTGGCGATGGGTGTGGCGACGCTGGTGGGGTCGGCGATCGGTCGGCGTGTGCCGCTCGGGATCGGCGTGCTGGCGCACGAGGGGGGGACGCTGCTGGTTGTGGCGAACTCGCTGCGACTGTTGATCGGTCCGGCGTTCAGGGCGGGGAGGGTTTCTGAGCCGCGGGCGGAGACGGAATACGAGAGCGCGACAGCGGCCGCCTGAGCGGGCGCAGAGAAGAGGAGTTCCGGGTCGCTTATGCTTGATGGCCTGAGATATCGTCTGCGTGGACGCGAGGTCGGGGGCGGAACGAGGGTCTTTGATGTTCTCACAGACAACCGAGTATGCGCTGCGTGCGATGGCGCTTCTGGCGTACTACCCGGACCAGTTGGTCCCGACGCCGACGCTCGCGGAGGAGACCAAGGTTCCTCCCACGTATCTGGCGAAGGTGCTGCAGCAGTTGTCGGGCGCGGATCTGATCACCGGTCGGCGCGGCGTCGGTGGCGGGTACAAGTTGAGCAAGGCGCCAGAGCAGATCAATATGCTGGACGTGATCAACGCGGTCGCGCCGATCAGGCGGATCACGACGTGTCCGCTCGGGCTTGCGGATCACGGATCGAACCTGTGCCCGCTGCATCGTCGGATGGATAGCGCGGCGAAGGTGATCATTGAGTTGTTCGAGGGCGTGACGCTGGCGGATCTGGTGAACCAGCGTGAGGGGTCGCGTCCGTTGTGCGACAAGGCCAAGGCCGCGAAACTCACGGTTTCGATTTCGAAGAAGTGAGCGTCGATTCGTCCGGGGCGGCGAGGGTCTTACTTGGTCGGGTCTGGTGCGCCGGACTGGGCGGGCTGGCCGGATTGGCCGGACTGGGCGTGGAGGCGTGCGGCCTCGTCGATGATGGCATCGAGCACGACCTCGTCGCCGACGATCCAGCGCGGGATCTTGCGCCCGTTCAGCGTCATCGTGGGGAGCGACTGGATGCCGACGCGCTGCGCGCCGCGGATGTCCTGGTCGAGCGCGGCCTGGACGGAGCGGCCCCGGTATGTGTCCATGAACTTCTGGAGGTCGAAGCCGTGCTCTTCGGCGAGCGTCATGGCCTCGGCGACGATCTTCTGCTCGTTCAGATCGGACTGGTTCGCGAGGAGCCAGTCGTGCATGTGCCAGTAACCCGCTTCACCGGCGAGTTCACCGGCGGCTTCTGTGGCTCTGGAGGCGGCGCACGAGAAAGGGAAGGTGACCTGCTGCACATACGGGTTGCACGTGCGATTCACGGGGTAGTGCCGGAAGGTGTATCGCAGATCGGCGCGTGAGGCGAGGATCTGGCGGATCGCGGCATCGGCTCTGGCGGTGAACGGCTCTGAGTAGTCGCCCCACATCGAGAGGCGCAGGGGCGCATCCTCGGGGCCGACCGACCAGGCGCGGTCGTCGACCGGATCGTTCATGGGGCGGACCGCGAGCCAGTCTTCAACGATCTTGCGGCGCATGCCCGGGGGTTGGTCGGCGGCGGCGGTCGCGGGCGCGGGGTTGGAGGCGAGCAGGGCCTCGACGGCGCGCATCAACGCGCCCTGGTTGATGACGCCCCGGAACTCGACGCCGTTGATGAAGACCGTCGGCGTGTACTGCACGCCGAGTGCCATGCCCTCTTCCACATCGCCGGAGACGAGCGCGGAGGTCGCGGGGTCGTTCATCGCGGCGGTGAAGCGGGCTGGATCGATGCCGAGATTCAGCACCTTTGCGGAGAGGTCCTGGTCTGTGAAGACGCCGTTGATGGAGAAGACCCACTGGTGCATGAGCCAGAAGGCGTCGTTGCCGCCCGCGATGCCGGCGGCTTCGGTCGCGCGTGCGGCGCGGCACGCGTTGGGGTGTTTGTTGTTGCCGGCGGGCATGTAGCGGTTGCAGTCGGTGCTGAAGGGGAAGTGCTTGGCCGAGAGCGAGACCTCGGGGTACTTGGCGAGGATGTCGAGCGCCTGCTTCTCCATGCCCTTGCACTCGGGGCACTGGTAGTCGCTGAAGATGACGATGCGGACGGGGGCGACTTCGGGGCCGAGCCGGTACCGACCCGTGAACGCGCGGGGAGTGGGCTGGGCGGTCTCTGCGGCGGCGATCGGCTCGGTGGCGGTCTCTTGCGATGCGTCGGTGTTGGTCGCGGGGTCGGTTGTTTGCTCTGGCTGCGCCTGCGAGCGTGCGATCGCTTCGCGTGTGGAGTCTCGAAGTTCCTGCTCGGCCTTGTCACGCGCGCGTGATCTGGAGTTGGCTTCGGCCAGACCGAGCGCGCCCATCAGCACGAGAAAGGTCGCGAGCGCGGAGACGAGGCCGGTGCCCTTTCGCGCGCCGGCGCGGGGCGTGGTTTCGAGGACGAGAAGGAACGCGAAGTTGGCGGCGTGCGACGCGATGCAATACGGGCAGAGGATCTTCTCGGTGAAGGAGACGACGATGAAGCCGAGCGAGGCGAGTGCGCCGAGACGGGCGATCCAGCGGGCGACGGGGCCGGGGTTGGCCCGCGAAACGATGTAGCCGACGAGGACGGCGGCGAAGTAAGCGAGTCCGAGGGAAGAGGTCGGGAGGCCGAGCGGGGGGATCGATCCGAAGACGCTGCGTGCCGCGGCCCCGCATCCCCCGGTCGGTCCGCATCCGGGGAGCCCGATGGAGCCGAAGTGTTCGAGCACGAGGGCGGCGGACGAGCCCGCGGCGACCAGCAGCAGCAGCGAGCCGATGATCAGTCGCGGGAGCAGAGCGCGGGAGCCGGCGTGTGTGCGGGGCTCGGGCTTCTGTGCTGATTGGCTGGTGTTCAACGGGTGTGCTCCGAGGCGCGGTTCGTTTCGAGCCGCGTTGATTGTACGTTTGGAGCACTCGTGGGTTGGGAGCGAAGGTCTCTGATCGGTCGTGATCGTCCGAGAACGCGTGAGAATCGTGCTTTTGTCGCGCGTCACATTTCTGTAGGATGGGTGTGGCGAGCCGGGTCGCGGCGTGAGGACCGCATCGGCGCGCGGGATGCGGATACAGGAGCGTGAGACATGATGATTGCGCGCGCGGCTTCGATGGCGCTTGTTTCCGGTTTGGTGATCAGCGGCCTTGCTTCTGGTGCGATTGCCCAGCAGCCGTCCGAGGCGGACGCGAAGCGCCGGCCGGTTCCGGTGACGATCCACGCGCCGAAGGTTGAGTTCCGCCCGATCTCGGGGACGGGGGTAGAGGTTGAGGCGCCCGGCGACGGGACCACGCGTGATTGTGCCGCGGTCTCGACGCACACCGACGCGAACTTCGCGGGGGGCTCGTTCGTGGTGCAGGCGGGGTTCGCCGAGGGTGAGATCGCGGCGTCTGAGTACGTGCTCGATCCCTCGAAGTTTCCGATCAAGATCGATCTGTGCGAGTTCATCATCGCGCAGTCGGCGGCGATCGTCTCGACGACGACGCACTGGTCGGTGCTCGTGTGGCAGGGGCCGCCGGGCACGGGCACGCTCGTGGCCTCGTACTCGTCGGACGACATCGTGATCCCCCACCTTCGGATGCCGCCGGGGACGCAGGGCACGAACGTGCAGTTTCTGATCGATCCGGGCGATCCTGATCAGATCATCATCAACGCCAACCCGACGAACTCGTTCAGCATTGGTTTCAGGATCGATAAGCACAACAACCAGACGGCCAATCCGTGCTTCACGGCTCCCCCGTCGAATCAGAACGCGTTCCCCACGACGGACATCTCGGGGCTTGCGCAGCCGACGCGGAACTGGCTGTTCGGCTTGAACTGCGGGTCATTCGGCTGCCCTCCGAATGGCGGGTGGGCCAGGTTCAGCACGCTGGCGTCGTTCTGCCGCCCGACCGGCGACTGGGTGATGCGTGCGACGTGGACATCGCTGGCGTGCACGCCGGGCGTTGGCGCGTGCTGTCTTCCCGACGGATCGTGCCTCATCGCCACAACGACGGACTGCGCCAACGCCAACGGTGTGTTCAAGGGCGACGGATCGACGTGCGCGACGGCGGGTTGCACCGCGGCGTCGCAGGCGTGCTGCTTCCCGGCGACTGGCGGGTGTCTGAATCTCTCGCCGTCGGATTGCACCACGGCGGGCGGCGTGCCGGGCGGGGTCGGCACGGCGTGCGCCACGTTCACGTGCTTCCCGAAGGGCGCGTGCTGTCTGCCCGATGGATCGTGCATCGGCAACATCTCGCCGACGGATTGTGGATCGCTCGGCGGGACCTATCAGGGGAACAACACCTCGTGCGGTTCGGTGAACTGTCCTCCTCCGACGGGCGCGTGCTGCTTCCCGAATGGGTCGTGTCTTGTGCTGACGCAGGCCGACTGCGGCACCGCGGGCGGCGCATGGGCGGGGATCGCGACGACGTGTGCCGATGGGAACGGGAACGGAACCGCGGATGCGTGCGAGTCGGACTGCCGCGCCGATGTGAACGGGGATGGCGAGCTGGACATCCTCGACTTCCTGGACTTCTTCGACTCGTTCGGTGAGTGCAGCGGGCTGCCCGGGCCGTGCGTGGGCGGGAGCGGCGTGGATGCGGATTACAACGAGGACCTGCTCGTGGACATCCTCGACCTCTTGGACTTCATGGACGATTTCGGCAGGGGGTGCTGAGGACACCGGGGGTCAATGGGTGCGGGTGTAGAGAGAGGTGATGTGATCGTTCGGACCGGCCACGGGAGATTCCTGCGGCCGGTTTTCTCTGCGCTCTCGGTGGTGGTGAGAGGACTGAAATAGTCGGATAGCACTTACCCGCGTCGCGAGCCCCCGACGCTCAACACCCGGACCGACGGCGCGTACAAAAAGAATGCACACCCTTCGTTTGACATGTCAAAGAATGAAGATCGTGGCGCATGTGCGGCAGCGCTCGCGATCCCTCCGGTACACTGGTCCCGCTGTGTGTTCGCGTGCCCGATGGGCCCGCGTCATCATCTCGACCCCGGAGTGTTCGCCCATGACCATCCGCATCTCGGCTGCCGTTTCATCGCTCGCGCTCGCCACAGCGGGATTTGCTGGTTTCGCGCACGCCCAACAGCCCGTCCAGCAACCCGCCTACACCCTTGACCGAACCTCACTCCCCATCGCCGAGCCGGACTACCCCAAGAGCACGGTCCTCGACGCTCGCGACGCCAAGGCCCCGCCCCGCTTCCAGGTGACGGCGCCCGAGGGCGCGCCGAACGTGGTGATCGTGCTCGTCGACGACATGGGATTCGGCATGCCGAGCGCCTTCGGCGGCCCGGTCCGTATGCCCACCGCCGAAGCCCTCGCCACGAAGGGGCTCCGATACAACCACTTCCACACCACGGCGCTCTGCTCGCCGACGCGCGCCGCCCTGCTCTCCGGGCGCAACCACCACATGAACAACATGGGCGCGATCACCGAGATCGCCACGAACCTCCCGGGCAACACGGCCCAGCGCCCCAACAATGTCGCGCCCCTCGCCGAGATGCTCCGGCTCAACGGATACAGCACCGCGTTCTTCGGCAAGAACCACGAGACCGCCGTCTGGGAGGTCAGCCCCTCAGGACCGACAAGCCGCTGGCCCACACGCTCCGGATTCGACAAGTTCTACGGCTTCATCGGCGGCGAGACCGACCACTGGTCTCCCACGCTCTACGACGGGCTTACCCGCGTGCCCACGCCGCACTACCCCGGTTACAACTTCATGACCGACATGACTGACAACGCCATCAGCTGGATGAAGTTCCAGAAGGCCCTCACACCCGACAGGCCCTTCTTCGTCTACTTCGCACCGGGCGCGACCCACGCCCCGCACCACGTCCCCAGGGAGTGGATCGAGAAGAACAAGGGCCGCTTTGACCAGGGTTGGGACAAACTCCGCGAAGAGACCCTCGCGCGACAGATCGCCCTGGGCGTCGTCCCCGCCGGCACCCCGCTCGCGAGCAAGCCCGAGGCCATCAAAGACTGGGACTCGCTCAGTCCCGACGAGAAGAAGCTCTTCGCCCGCCAGATGGAGGTCTACGCGGCCTTCGGAGAGTACTGCGACCACGAGATCGGTCGCCTCTTTGGCGCCATCGAAGAGACCGGGCAGCTCGACAACACGCTCATCTTCTACATCCTCGGCGACAACGGAACCAGCGCCGAAGGCGGCATGGAGGGCATGTTCAGCGAGATGACCTACTTCAACGGCGTGCAGGAGACCGTTGCCGACATGCTCGCCCACTACGACGAATGGGGCGGCCCCACCACCTATCCGCACATGGCCGCGGGATGGGCCGTTGCCGGAAACACGCCCTTCACGTGGACCAAGCAGGTCGCGTCCAACTACGGCGGCACACGCAACGGCATGATCGTCTCCTGGCCGAAGCGCATGAAGTCGATGAACCAGATCCGAACCCAGTGGCACCACGTCATCGACATCGCGCCCACCGTTCTCGAAGCGGCCAAGCTTCCCGAGCCCCTCTTCGTCAACGGCAGCAAGCAGGAGCCCATCGAGGGCGTCAGTCTCCTTTACTCCTTCGAGAATCCCGACCAGAAGAGCACACGCACCACCCAGTACTTCGAGATCATGGCAAACCGAGGCATCTACCACGACGGCTGGTTCGCGGGCACCATCCACAAGGCCCCGTGGGAGCGGCAACCCAGGGTCTCGCTGGCCAACGATGTCTGGGAACTCTACGACACACGCAGCGATTTCAGTCTCGCCAACAACATCGCTGACGCCAATCCCGACAAACTCAAAGAGATGCAGGACCTCTTCATGCAGGAGGCCATACGCAACCGCGTCCTTCCGATCGACGATCGCTTCATGGAACGCCTCGTCCCCTCCATGGTCGGACGCCCCGACGTCATGGGCGACCGCACGTCCCTCACTCTCTCCGCCGGCATGGTCGGCATGTCCGAGAGCGTCTTCATCAACATCAAGAACCGATCCTTCTCCATCACCGCCGATGTCGATGTCCCGCAGGGCGGAGCCGACGGCGTCATCCTCGCGCAGGCCGGCCGCTTCGGCGGCTGGAGTCTCTACGTCAAGGCCGGCAAGCCCACCTTCTGCTACAACTTCCTCGGACTCGAATCCACAACCATCGCCGCCGACACCGCACTCCCTGTCGGCAAGTCAACCATCCGCATGAACTTCGACTACGACGGGGGCGGGATCGGCAAGGGCGGAACCGCATCGATCCTCGTGAACAACAAGGCCGCCGGAAGCGGACGAATCCCCCGCACCCAGGGCATGGTCTTCTCCGCCGACGAAACCGCAGGCGTCGGCATTGATGACGCAACGCCCGTGACCAACGACTACAAGGAGCGCGACAACGGCTTCACAGGCACCATCTATCGAGTCGTCGTCGATGTGAAGCCCATCGGAGTCGCCACCAAAGCCCAGTAAGCCGTCTCGGGTGCCGCGGGTTCCCGCTGAGTGCTGCAAGAAGAGACAGCCCCGGCACGACAAGGTCGTGCCCGGACCGACCCCATCCCCACGCTCCCTCACCTCCGTTTCTTCAGAATCTCTTGCCCCGCCCAACGCTCCCCCTCGCATGGAGGTGTGTCGTCGGCGCCCACGTGGGCGTCGTCGTCGGGGTCCGGCGTCCAGCGCGCCGATGCCGGAACGTCGAACCAAGCGAAGCGAGAGATGTGAGCGATGCGTGATCTTCGTGAGCGGGCATTACCGGGCGTCGGATCGCTGAGCCGCGCGGCGGCGATCGTCGCGAGTGAGTGCAACGCTCTGGCGGTATTTGACGATGGGTCTGGCCCGGCTTTGTACATCGGAACGTCTGGCGATGTTGTCCGGTGGGACGGGAACAGCATGTGCGTTCCTGGAAGCCCGAACGGCTTGGGAGTCAGCGGGACGGTCAGGGCTTTGACGGCGTTCGACGACGGCTCCGGGCCAGCCCTTTACGCGGGCGGCTCATTCACCATTGCCGGAAGCGTGGCCGCCAACCGCATCGCCAAGTGGCAGGGCTGCGTTCCGCCGCCGCGGGAGTGTCCACCCGATGTGAACGGGGATGGCGAGCTGGACATCCTCGACCTCTTGGACTTCATGGATGATTTCGGCAGGGGGTGCTGAGGACAAGTCACGAAACGTGACAAGTCGCTCCGACAATCACTGTGGGAGATGTTCGTGATCGATCCGCCGTTCAGGACGCAAACAAACGCGAATTCTTTGAAGTTGATGTTGCGTTGACACACCTATTCGGGTAGCGTGCGCGCGCCCAGAGAAAGGGGTGCCAGCATGTGGAACCGCGGGATCATCGGGTTGTTGGGTGCGGCGTGCGTGACCGTCGGAGGCGCGGCGAGTGCGTGGGCGGACGGGCCGCACACCACATCCTCTTTCTTGGACATTCCGGGTGCGCTGTTCTTCGACGTCGACAACTTCTCGGCGTCCGCGCCGCTCGGCCCCTTCGTGTTTCCGGTCGGCGCCGTTTCTGTGACGATCACGAGCACAAGCGCGAGCGGCAACTCTCCAGATTACTACGGAACGTATCTGGCACCGAGCACATGGATCGTTCCGCGTGACATGGAGGCGGACCCCGGCAACGCGAACGCGTACTTCCAAACGAGCACTTCGTATCTGTACACCATCCTGGACTTCGACACCCCCCTGACGGGTTTCGGGGCGACATTTGGGCTGAGGAGTCGGGTCGGCGGTTCGGATCCGTACAGCCCCGACACCATCCATGCCTACGACGGACCGGGGGGCACGGGCAACCTGATTGCATCGGTGACGACCGATGATCCTCCAGCCGCGGATTTCAAGATCGGCTTCGACTTCGTGGGCATCTATGTGGATGGTTCCCCAAGGATCCGCTCGGTGATCCTTGCGGGCGGGCCGCTGGGGATGGCGAGCGAGATCATGTTCACCGGGTTTGCGCTGGCGATCGCGGAGAGCGTGCCGCCGTGCGCGTCTGACGTGAACGGCGACGGCGAGTCTGACATCCTGGACTTCCTGGACTTCTTCGACTCGTTCGGTGAGTGCAGCGGGCTGCCCGGGCCGTGCGCGGGCGGGAGCGGTGTGGATGCGGATTACAACGGCGACACGCTGGTTGACATTCTCGATTTCCTGGACTTTCTTGACGCGTTCGGGACGGGGTGCGACTAGAGCGGCTTCAATCCATACGTAGCGTCCAGAGCTGGCTGCGACATCGCATGGCGTTGTCGGCCTGCATCGGCGTATCACTGCGGATACGCCTGTTTCGGACTTCGCGCCCTGCTTGTCTCGCCGACGCTCGGGACGCTACGCCTGAACTTCAACCGCTCGAAAGGGCGCAGCCCGCCGCGCCCTGTTACTCGGCAACGAACGAGTATGAGCCGGAGCCGACCTCCAGCACCGCGTGCGCGCGATCGGCGTGCATCAGGCGGACGGACGCGATAGCGTCGATGGCGACGCCTCCCTCGCGAAGCCCCGCGATCCCGCTCGGGCCGAGGGCCACGCGGACCTCGGCGGTGGTGTTTGCCGGAATGGTCACGTCCATCGCCCATCCATCGCCGGCTTTCCGCCACGCGCACGCGATCTCCCCGCGCATCGATCGATGGCTCGCGCGTGTCCACTCGATTCCCGCCGCTGTGCCCTCGCGGATCGCGGGCGCGATCACGAGCCGCGCGTGCCCAGCGAGAGAGCGATCTCGTCCGATTCCAGCCATTCGTTCGAACATCCATGAGCCGCACGAGCCGAGCGCGTAGTGGTTGAATGAGTTCATCGAGATATCCGGGTGCGGCCCTGTCTCCGGCGTCCACCCGTTCCATCGCTCCCAGATCGTCGTCGCCCCGTGCCTCACGGAGAAGAGCCAGGATGGAAAGGCGTCCTGCAGCAGGAGGCGATAGGCCACGTCGTCGCGTCCGATGGCGGTGAGGACGTGAAGCAGGTGGCTCACGCCGACAAAGCCCGTCGTGATTCTGTTCCCGCGCCGCTCGATGTCAGCCACCAGCAGCTGCGCCGTGAGAGATGTCCCGTTCTCATCCAGCAGACCGAACGCGATGGCGAGCGCATAAGCGCTCTGCGTCTGGCCGCGGATCGTGCCGTCGCTCGCGACATATTTCTCGTTGAAAGCCGCTCGAATTCGGCGGAAGAGGTCCTCGTGTCCTTCCGCCTCGGCGTCCCGCCCGAGCACGCGGAGAGCGCGGGCCGTGAGATCCGCTGCGTGCGCGAAGTACGCGGTGCCGATGAGGTCTTTCGGCGTTTCGGCGTCGATGGAGAGCCAGTCGCCGTAATCATTGCCGCGTGCTTTGTCGCGGAGGAGGTTGGTGCTGTTCTTCTCGCACCACGCGACCCACGCCATCATCGAATCGATGGAGCGTTCGAGGATGCGTCGGTCGTTGTATGCCTCGTGGATGAGCCAGGGCACGATCACGCCGGCATCGCCCCACGCGGGCGTGCCGTAGCTCAGCCCGAGCATCACGGGCGCGACGTCTGAGTGCGCGCCGTCGTCACGCTGCGCATCGATCACGTCCACCATCCACTTGGTGAAGAACCCCGCGACATCGGCGTTCATCGCGGCCGTCGGCACAAAGACTTGTGTGTCGGCCATCCATCCCATGCGCTCGTCGCGCTGCGGGCAATCCGTCGGGATGTCGATGTAGTTCCCCCGCATCCCCCACACGATATTCTGCTGCAGCTTGTTCAAGCGTTCGTCCGAGCACTCGAAGGCGCCCGCAACAGGCATATCGGAAGAGAGCACGATGCCCGTGACCATCGACGACTCGGGCCGGGTGCCGGGGGCGAGACCGGTGATCTCGACGTACCGGAACCCGTGGAACGTGAAGGCGGGCTGGAACGTCTCGCCTCCGGGCGTGCCGGCGCACGTGTAGACATCGATCGAGTCTGCGGCACGGAGGTTCGCCGTATAGAGCGTGCCGTCGGGATTGATCATCTCGCCGTGGCGGATCGTGAGGTGCGTTCCGGCGGGCTGTGTGAGGCGAAGGCGCACCACGCCGACCATGTTCTGGCCGAGATCGAAGACGAACGCGCCGGGCGCGGGCTCGGCGACCGACAACGCGGGAAGCGTCTCGATGTTGCGTACCGGCTCGGAGACTTGCGGCTCAAGGTTGCGACTCTCTTCTCGCGTCGCCGCAGCTGCCCACGCGCGGTCATCGAATCCGGGCTCCTTCCAACCCGCTCTCTCACGCCGCGCATCGAACCACTCCCCCTTCAAGAGATCCGCCATCAGGCGAGGCCCTGCATAGCGCTTCCATGTCTCGTCCGTCACGATCCGCTCGACACGTCCGTCGGCGAAAGTGATCTCCAGCTGCGCCAGGAGGGCGGGCGACGATCCGTAGAACTGGTACGCGCCGAAGAGCCCGGCGTGACCCGCGAACCATCCCGGCCCGACCTCTGCGCTGATCGCGTTCGAGCCGGACTCCAGCATGTGGGCGACATCGAACACCTGGTAGCGGACGCGTCTGCGATAGTCCGTCCAGCCCGGCGCGAGGTACATGTCTCCCACACGCTCTCCGTTGATGAACGCCTCGTACACGCCGAGGGCCGTGATGTACAGGCGAGCATCCGTGATCTTGCCCTCGATCTCAAACCCCTTCCGCAGTAGCGGCAGGGGCGCACCCGGCAGGATCACGCGGGCGTTCTCGGCGATCGTCGCGACCCGTGCCTCACCATCGCATGTGTACTCGACCCGGAGCGACTTGCGGACGTTCCGCGCCGGATCACCCCCGAGCGCCTCGTTCGTCGCACGCATCGATGCGCCCTCGGTCGCGTAGCGGGCGAGGACATTCTCTGTCACGTCGCGCTCGACGCGTTCGCCCGCATGGCCGTCGATCGTGTGGTAGACGGCGCGAGTGATGCGAACCCCCGCCTCATCGGGACCCGCGTCGATCCACGCCGCGTGCCAGTCCGCTGGCGAGAGCAGGCCCATCGCCCATGTTCCGGGCGTGCTCCAGCCACCGGGATTGCCGTCCTTGTCCCACGCGAGCACCTTCCACCAGCAACGCTCGCGTGAGCGGAGAGGGCGTCCCGCGTACTCGATCTGCGAGGTCTGGTCAGACTCGATCTTGTCGCTGTCCCAGAGGTCTCCCTCGTTGCGAGCGAGCACCTCCGGACTCGACGCGACGAGCACCCGATACGCGGTCTGGCGTTCGGCCCGCCGGTCGGACTCAACGACCCACGACAGCCGGGGAGACTTCTCGGCCACGCCGAGCGGATCTGTCAGGTATTCGCAGCGCAGGTGCGTGGCGCGGAGCGTGCCGGGCTCGGTGCGCGCCCCGCGGGCGTGTGCTGTCGACAGCAGCAACACGGCGACGATGAGTGCCCTGCCGACAAGCGCGGCACGGGTGTAGAGCGTGGTCTGCATTCGATTGCTCCGCGATGGGTGACAGAGCCGACAGAAGAACCTACGCGCGCCCGACGCTCCGCAGCGCCTCGCGCATCATCACCTCGAAGGTGCCGAGTGTGGCGTCGGAATCCGGCGGATCGGATGGATCGGGCGTGCGCCGCGCGTACGAGCCGTCGGCGCGCAGGTCCCACGCGTTGCGCCGGTCGGCGAACATGACATCCATGATGCGGATGATGCGACGACGCGCTTCGCGATCGTTGACCGGGGTCAAGGCCTCCATGCGCGCGCTCAGGTTCCGGTACATCCAGTCCGCGCTGCCGATGTACCAGTCTCCGGCGAGCGGATCGGCGTTGGCGTTGGCGAAGTGGAAGATGCGCGAGTGCTCAAGGAACCGGCCGACGACGGAGATCACGCGGATGTTCTCGCTCTTGCCGGGGACGCCGGGCTCGAGGCAGCAGAAGCCCCTCACCAGCAGCGTGATCTCGACGCCCGCGCGAGACGCCTCGTAGAGGCGCTTGGCGACGGATCTGTCCTCGAGGGCGTTCATCTTCGCCCACACCCGCGCGGGCTTTCCGGCGCGGGCGTTCGCCGCTTCGCGATCGATCATCTCGCAGAGCCGCTCGCGCATCGTGAAGGGCGCGACGAGCAGCGCCTTGTAGTCCGTGTGGAGCGAGCGACCGGTCAGGCAGTTGAACAGGTCCACCACGTCGCGCGTGATGATCGGATCGCACGTCAGCAGCGAGAGATCGGTGTAGAGGTGGGCGGTCTGCGGGTTGTAGTTGCCCGTGCCCAGGTGCGCGTAGCAGCGCAGGCCGTCCGGCTCCTTCCGAACGACAAGCGAGCACTTGCAGTGCGTCTTGAGACCCACGACGCCGTACGCGACGTGCACGCCCGCCTTCTCGAGTTGGCGAGCGAAGCGCACGTTCTTCTGCTCGTCGAAGCGGGCACGCAGCTCCACCAGACACGCGACCTGCTTCCCCTCTTCCGCGGCACGCACAAGCGAGGAGACGAACGGCGAGTCGCGGCTGGTGCGATAGAGCGTCTGCTTGATCGCGAGGACGTCCGGGTCGCGGGCCGCGGCGGCGATGAAACGCTCGACCGATGCCTTGAACGACTCGTACGGGTGGTGGAGCAGGATGTCCCGCTCGCGGATCGCGGCGAAGATGTCGAGATCGTCGCCCGCAAGACGCGGGGGCGTGACGGGCGACCAGATCGGGTGCTTGAGATCGGGGCGGTCGAGCTCGGCGATCGCCCAGAGCGCGGAGTAGTCGATCGGCCCGGCACGCTCGTAGACATCTTCGGCAGAGAGTTCGAGCGCGCTGAGAACGAAGGACATGACCTCGGCCGACGCCTCTGGCTGCACCTCGATGCGCACCGCGTCGGCGAAGCGGCGCTGGCGAAGCTCCTGCTCCACGCTGCGCAGGAGATCCTCGGTCTCCTCCTCGTCCTGGCGCACGGAGACGTTCCGCGTGACGCGGAACGCGGTGACGTGGTTGATGGTTGCGCCGGGAAAGAGATCCTGCAGGTTGCGGATCACCATCTCGCGAAGCGCGATGAACCGGACCGGGCCGGTTGCCGAGCGCGCGCCCTCGCCGGGCGCGTCGAAAACCCGCACGAACAGCGGCAGATTCGAGGGGATCTTCACGCGGGCGAAGACCGGCTCGTCCGCGCCGGGCATCGTCAGAAACACACCCAGGTTGTTCGAAAGATTCGAGATGAACGGGAATCGGTGTCCGGGATCAACCGAGAGAGGCGTCAGCACGGGAAAGACGTTCGCACGGTACCAACGATCAGCGATCGCGCGATCCTCGGGCGAAAGGTCCGCGTACGGCACGACACGGATCTCATGCTCGGCCAGAAGCGGCGTGAGATCGTCCTTGTAACAGCTCGCCATCTGCTCCTGTTGCTCGAGCACGAGCGTGCGGACGCGGGCCAGCAGCTCCTGCGGCGTCAACCCCTCGGGCGTCCGCGCGGTCACGCCCGCCTCGACCTGACGCTTGAGCATCCCGACGCGCTTCATGAAGAACTCGTCGAGGTTCGAGTTGAAGATCGCGAGGAACTTCACTCGCTCGAGAAGGGGAACCGACGAGTCGAGCGCCTGGTCGAGCACGCGACGATTGAACTCGAGCCACGAGATGTCTCGATTGAAGGGGGCCGATGCCCACCACTCGCCGTCGGCCCACGGGCCGGGGACGTGCCCCGCTCCGTGCGGCTGGGCCGGCGCGCCGGGTCTGGAAGATCCCGTCCTGGTCATCGATCGATTCCTCTCTGCTCGCTTGAGGCCGATGCGGCGAAGTATGTCGCGATGCAACCCGGCGCCTCGGTCACGCTCACGCGTGAGACAGTGCCGCGCCCGCCCGGACGCTGAGCCATCAGCGCGTCGAGGCCCAGCGCGATCTGGCGGGCCACGTGCTCGGCGGTCGGGTTCAGCCCCCGTCCGTCCGGCGCGAAGGGCGCTGCATCGTTCAGCGATCGATCGCGCCACGGGGCGATTGTTTCGGCAAGGGCGCGCTCCACCTCGTGGAAGTCGCACAAGAGGCCGTCCTCATCCAGGCGATCTCCCGAGACCACAACCGAGACACGCCAGTTGTGCCCGTGGGTGGGCTCGCGCACGCCCCTGATCCAGATCGCGTGTGCGGCACAGAACTCGGTCTGAACAGTCAGTTCGTACACAGTCCCAATGATAGGGGAAATGCAGCACAGACGTCCGTGCGGGAAAGGGCGTGCGGAGTGTCGCTGATGCGTGTGGGGAAAGGGGGCTGGGGTGACTCCGTGATTACCTGACGATGTGTCTTCTTCCTTAACACCCCTGCCCGAACGCATCGAAGAAGTCCAGGAAGTCGAGGATGTCGACGAATGTGTCGCCGTTGTAATCGGCATCGACAACCGAGCCGCACGGCGCGGGCTGGTTCTCGCAGGAGCCGAAGGCGTCGAGGAAGTCCAGGAAGTCCACGATGTCGACGATGAAGTCTGCGTTGACGTCCGAGGGGCACGTGACGCCGACGATCACGTCATTGGCGGTGTATCCCGCCCTCCAGACCCATGGCGAGGGCAGGGCCGGGCCGTTCACGGCGTCGAACTTGCCCGTGACCACGGACGAGGCCGCGCCGTCGATCACCGTGAACGTATCGAACAGCGCGGGCGTGTACGTGCCGGTGATCGTCACGTCGATGGCGCCTCCGTTGATGGTGTGGCTGCCCCCGGAGAGCTTGTCAAACGACGCCGCAGAGCCAAGCTCGACGTCGAGGGTGGAGGTCGGCTCCCAGGTGATGGTGGTGTAGGAGTCGTCAACCGTGAGCGTGCCGATCGACAGACCCGGCGCGACGATGCCCTCGATGGTGGTCGGCAGGGCGATCTGCCCGATGCCGCGGAGCGTCTGGCCGGGGCCGAGCGTGAGCTTGCCGCCCGGCCCCTCGGCGAGCTGGGCCCCCGTGCCGCTGCGCCGCAGGATGAGCTCGCCGGTACCGTTGATCGTCATCGGGCCGTCGATCCACACGCGGCACGCCGATGATCCTGCGGCATAGTTCACGTCGAGCGTTCCGAAGTTTGTGAACTCGGCGCCCAGGCGGAGGGACGAACCGGACCGCACCTCGATGTGCGCGAACGAGTCCACATTGAAGAAACGCGAGCCGGTCATCTGGACGCGATGCCTGCCGGCGCCCGACGAGGTGATCGTTCCACCCGCGAGCGTCGCGTCGTTGTACCGCACGAGCGAGCCCACCGCGTCGATCACGCCCGTCTCATCCTGCGCGATATTGGTCGTGATCTCGATTGTGCCGCCCGAGGCACGAATGATCCCGAAGTTCGTCTTCGGCTCGATCCTGATCTCAAGCACGCCGCCGACAACATCCGCGAGCACAAGCCCATGGTTGTGCAGCACGCCGCCGATCGATCCCTCGCCTCGTATCGTCTGCGCCTCGCCGGTTGTGAGAGATCCCGCGCCGGACGTCGTGATCCTCGCGCGGGTGCTCGGCGCGTTGAGCGTGATCTGACCGATTCCGTCGATGGTGACCGGGTTCTCGAAGTTGAGCGTGGTGATCGACCCTCCCGCGGCCGGGTTGATCGCGATGACGCCGTCGTTCGTTCCGCTCGCGAGCAGCGTGAGCACGTCGGCGTTGTCGATGTTGAAGGTGCCGAGCGTTGTGTTCGTGAACGTGGCGTCGAGGGTGGTCGTGCCGCCCGTGAGGAGCACCGTGCCGCCGTTCGTCAGCCCCGCGCCGAGCAGGTTGACGGTGACGCCCTCGAGTTCGAGCGTCGCGTCGGGATTGGTGATGGTGATCGCGTCGAGCGTGAAGGTGCCGAGGAGCTGCGTGACGGTGTACGCGCCGGTGAGCCCGAGCACCGCCGACTCTCCGGGCGCATCGGGGATGCTCCCGCCCGCCCACTTGGCCGATTCGTTCCACGTCCCGCTCACCGGGCTGAGCCATGAGATCGACTGGGCGTGGGCGGGCCCCGCGCCGCCCATCCCGACGACGAACCCGACAACCAACCCCAAGGCCGCCCCGGAGGCCGGCCCGATGACCAGCGACAACGCAACCGGATGACCGAACCCGCCACGGATCAACATGTGCGACGCTCCCTTTGCCCCGGCCGCTCGAACGGACCAGACAAACTGGCCAATCGAACGGACCCGACGAACCCTCCACGATACCCGGTTTCAGGTCCGAAGTGATGGACCAATCGCATCGCCGCCCGCGGCGTACGAGAAAGCGCGCCGCGCAAGGACCCGCGCATCACGCCCCGATGAACATGGGCAAGTCTGCACGTGTTCTGGTCGGGGGTGCGCCCCTCGCGCATCACTCAGCACGCGCTCCCGAACGAGTCGAAGAACTCCAGGAAGTCGAGGATGTCGACGAAGGTGTCGCCGTTGTAGTCCGCGCTGGTGCCGGTTGAGCCCGCGCACGGTGCGGGGAGGCCGTCGCAGGAGCCGAAGGCGTCGAGGAAGTCGAGGAAATCAACGATGTCGACGATGAAGTCGCCGTTGATGTCCGAGGGGCATGAGACGCCGACGACCACATCCTGGTTGGTGTAGCCGATCTTCCAGACGAACGGCGCAGGGAGCGCGGGGCCGACAATGCCATCGAACGCGCCCGTCACAACGGCCGATCCGGACCCGTCGATGATGGTGTGCTTCGTGAAGACCGCGGGCGTGTAGCCGTCGATGAGCGAGATGCTGATTGTCCCGCCGTTGATGGTGTGGCTGCCGCCCGTGATCCTGTCGAAGGACGAGGCGGACGCGAGCTCGATATCGAGCACCGAGCCGGGCTCGTGAGTCATCACGGTGCCCGTGGCGGGGATGATGAGCGAGCCGACAGAGAAGCCCGGCGAGATCGTGCCGTAGTTGGTGATGGGAACAGAGATATGTCCCTGGCCCCTGAGTCGGTTGTCCGGCCCCATGGTGAGTGCGCCGGCACCCCCGTCGACGATCTGCGAAGCGCCACTCGGAACAGTGAGAACGAGCTCGCCGTCGCCGGTCATGCTGACAGGCCCGACGATCGAGAGCGTGGTCAAGAACGAGCCGTTGAACTGCGGGTTGACGGTGATCGTGCCGTTGTTCTCGATCGCGCCGGAGAGCGTCGCCGCGGTGTTGACGTTGATGTCGAAGGGGGCGTCGAGCATGAGATTGCTGAGATGCTGCGTGCCGCCGACACCGATGAAGCGGCCTGTGCCCGACGCTTCGAGCACGCCGCCGGTGAGCGTCGCGTTGGACAGGTTGACGGTGCCGCTGTCGGCGAGGATGCTTCCCGAGGGAGACTGCGTGACCGTGGTGCTGTTGATCTGGAGCGTGCTGGATGGAGCCGCCTCGATCCGCGCCTGATTCGTCTTCGGCGAGGTGTTGAACAGGAGCGACTGCCCGGCGATGTCCGCGCGGACGAGGCCGTTGTTCACGAACGGCGCGGCGATCTGACCCCAACCGCGCACGGTCTGGCCCGAGCCGAATGTGATGACGCCGCCGCCCGAGCTTGTGATCTGTGCGGCACCGGCATTCGCGTTCAGCACGATCTGGCCGACGCCATCGATCAGCGTGTGGCCGTCCGCCGCGAGCGTGGTGGCGAACGAAGAGTTTGCCTGTGGATTGACGGTCAGCACACCGTTGTTGATGAGTGAGCCCGCGCCGATGATGGCGGCCGTGTTGACATTGATGTCAAAGGCACCGTCCAGCTCGACATCGTTGAGTGTCTGGATGCCCGCGACACTGACGAACTTGCCGGTGCCGGCGGAGACCAGTCGGCCGCCGGTGATGGTCGCGCTCGACAGGGTGAAGGTGCCGTCGTCTGCCTCGCACTGCCCGAGCATGGTCTGGGTGAGGGTGGTGGAGTTGATATCGATGGTGCCGCCGCCGGTCGCGCGGATCACCGTGTTGTTGGTCTTGAGATGCGTGTTGAGCGTGATGCGCTGCGAGTTGACATCGGCCTGAATGAGACCGTTGTTGACGATGGGGGCGGTGATCTGGCCATAGCCGCGGACCGTCTGGTTCGCGCCCAGCGTGAGCGGCTGGCCTCCGACGCCGGTGATCTGTGCCGCGGCGGCGATGGCGTTGAGCACGATTGTTCCTGTGCCATCGATGTTCACGGTTCCGCCCGCGGCGAGTGTCGTGGGGAACGAGTTGTTGCCCTGCGGGTTTACCGTCAGGGTTCCGTTGTTCGTGAACGTGCCCGGCGACAGGGTCGTTCCCGTCGCGACATTGATGTTGTACACGCCATTCAGGTCGGCGTTATTCAGTGTCTGTGTGCCGGCGACGCTCGCGAACAGTCCGCCGTTGGTCGTGACCAGCTCGCCCCCGTTGATCGTCGCGCTGCTGAGGGTGATGGTGCCCGCGTCAGCAAGGAGTGTCCCGCCGCCGGACTGGTGGATCGGGATGCTTGTGATGGCCAGCGTCCCGCCGTTGGCGGCTTCCATCAGAGCGTTGTTGGTCTTTGCCTTCAGGTTGAGCGTGAGCGTGGTGCCGGGAACGTCCGCGCTGATAAGCCCGTTGTTGGTCATTCCGGCGGTGATCTGGCCAAAGCCCCGGATGGTGTGGAGCGCCCCGTTGGTGAGTGTCGTGCCGTCTGTGTTCGTGATCTGTGCCGCGGCACTTGGCGCGTTGAGCACCACAACGCCCGAGCCGTCAATCAGCATATCGGTGAATGCCTGGAGGGTGGTTCCGAAGGACGCGTTCCCCTGCGGATTGATCGTCGTGATGCCCTCGTTCGTGAACGTGGAGCCGCCGATGGTGATCCCTGTTGCAACGTTCACGTGCAGGTTGCCGAGGTTTGTGACACCGTTCAGGGCCGAGATGCCGCCCGTGTTCGCGACCGCTGCCGCGTCCGAATCCAGCAGGCCTCCGTTGATCGTGCTGTTCAAGAGCTGCACCGACCCGCCCGTGTTCGCGTCGATCACGCCCGCGCCGGTCTGGTTGATCGTCGTGCTGTTGATCGAGAGGATGCCGGAGGTGGTCGCCTGCATCAGACCGCTGTTGGTCTTTGAAGCGGTGTTGAGCGCGAGGGTCTGTCCGCTGACATTCGCGCTCACGATGCCCTTGTTGTCGAGGATCGCGGGGATCTGCCCGAAGCCACGGATCGTGTGCGTTGAACCGTTCTCGATCGAGCCGGTGATCTGTGCCGCCGCGCTGTTGGCGTTCAGCAGGATCGAACCCGTTCCGGTGACGACGTAGGGATCGACGGCGATCAGCGACGTGCCGAAGCTGTTGTTGCCCTGCGGGTTGACGGTGAGAAGCCCGTTGTTGACCATCGAGCCGCTGACCTGGAGCCCCGTCGCGACGTTGATGTTGATGTTGCCGCTCGCGTTGTTGTTGATCACGCCGGTGATCCCGCTGACCCCGCCGGAGTTGACGACGGTGCCGCTGTTCGTCAGGCCCGCAGCGCCGACGAGCGTCATGGGAAGCCCGATCAGGTTGAGCGTCGCGGTCGGTGTCGTGACATTGATGACCGAGAGCGTCAGCCCGCTGATGTTCTGCGTCACGGTGTAGGTGCCGGCGACGTTCAGGCGAGCGATCTCGCCCGGCGCGTCGGGGATGTTGCCCCCCGTCCACTTCGCGGCTTCATTCCAGTTCCCGTTCACCGGGTTCAGCCAGGGGATGGACTGTCCCATCGCGGGCATGGCAACAGCAAGACCAGCAAGAGCGGAGAGTGCGGCGGCGCGACGGATCAACATGACGACCTCCAGACGATCAGCGGAACTCACTGCGCACGAAACACATACGTGCACGCAAGCGCGGATACCGAGTCACAATCTACCTCCCGGAAATAACCGGGACAAAGGAATTCTTCGTACTCGGCATACGCCGATCGGCGTATGCCCCACCCAGAAGCCGACCGCGATCGCACGCGACCCTCAGCAGCCGCTGCCGAAGGCGTCGAAGAAGTCGAGGAAGTCGAGGATGTCAACGAATGTATCGCCGTTGTAGTCCGCGCTCACGCCTGTGGACCCGGCGCACGGCGCGGGGGAGCCGTCGCAGGAGCCGAAGGCGTCGAGGAAGTCGAGGAAGTCGACGATGTCCACGATGAAGTCGGAGTTGACGTCCGAGGGGCATGATGCGCCGACAACCACGTCGTTGCCATCAACGCCGACGCGCCAGACCCACGGCTCGGGAAGCGCGGGGCCGTTGACGGAGGTAAATCCTCCGGTGATGACGGAGCCCGAGACCCCGTCGATGACGGCGTGCTTGGCGAAGAGCGCGGGCACATACCCGCCGACGAGTGAGACGTTCACCGTGCCGCCGTTGATGGTGTGGTTGCCACCGTTGATCTTGTCGAACGAGGAGGCGGAGGCGAGCTCGACGTCGAGTACGGAGGTTGGTTGCCACGTCAGTGAGGACGAGACAAGGAGCGTGCCGACAGACAGGCCCGGGGCGATGGTGCCCTGGTTGGTGGTGGGGACGACGATCTGGCCGATGCCGCGGAGGGTCTGGCCCGGGCCGAGCGTGAGCGAGCCCGATGACGCGGACGTGATCTGTGCGCGGCTGCCGGGCGCGCCGAGGACGATCTCTCCCGTGCCGCTGATCGTGTTGCCGAGGATCAGCGAGATGGTTGTTGCCGAGCCGCCCACGCTCGGGTTGACATGGATCACCCCGTTGTTGACGAGCCCGGCCTCGAGTGTGAGCCCCGTGCCGTTGCGGACCTCGATCCTTCCTTCGGAATCGACGTTGTGGAGCAGGGTGCTCCCTCCTGTGGTCGCGAAAGTGCCCGTGCCCGATGTCGCGAGTTTGCCGGCGATGATGCTGGAGCTGCTCAGCTCAAAGTCGGCGTTGTCGGCCCGGAGTGTGCCGCTGCCGAACTGCGGGATCGACACGGTGCTCGCGATGACCTTGCCCCCATCGGCGCGGATCACGCCGTAGTTCCACTTGGCATTGGTCTGCAGCTCGATGCTCTGACCCGGTGTATCGGCGACGATGGTTCCGTAGTTGTTCATCGCGGCGGTGATCCGCCCATGGCCGCGGACCGTCTGCCCGGAGCCAAGCGTGAGCGCGCCCGAAGCGCTTGTGATCTGGGCGCGGGTGGCCGGCGCATTGAGAACAATCTGGCCTGTGCCGCTGATCGTGAGACTCTCATCGATGCGCAGGGCTGTGGCCGACGCGCCGCCAGTCGGATTGATCGTCACGACACCATTGTTGACGAATCCGGTTCCCGCAAGGCCGAGTATCGTGCCGTTCTCAACGGTGACCGAGGCCTCTGACGAGACAGACTCCAGCGTGGAGACCGAGCTCATCGACCTGAGGGATCCGCCGTTCGAGGAGCGAAGCGTGCCTCCGACAATCCTGGAGGCGGTGAGATCGACGTTCGATCCGTCAGCGTGGATTTCGCCGCTCGCGCCCTGTGTGATCGTGATGCTGCTGACCTGGAGCGTTCCGCCGGACGCGGCCATCAGGTTGTTGTTCGTCTTGCCGTGGGTGGAGAGTGCGAGCGTGCCACCGGGCGCGTCGGCGAGAATCTCGCCATTGTTGATGGTGAAGAGCGAGATCAGGCCTTGTCCGCGAACGGTCTGGCCCGAGCCGAGGGTGAGCGAACCGGCGACGCCGCCGACGGCGAGGATCTGGGACTGCGTTCCGGGACGCCGCAGGATGATCTCGCCGGTTCCGTCGATCGTCATGGGTCCGTCGGTGCGGAGCGATGTCGCGGAGCCGCCGAGGTTCCAGTTGACATCGATCACGCCGTTGTTGGTGTAGGTGCCGGACCCGAGCGTGAGCACCGAGGCGCTGGACAGCTCGACGTAGGCCTCGGACTCGACGGCGTTGAAGATGCTCGCGCCGGAGTTGGCGCGGAATCTGCCCGGGCCGGTTGATGTGATGAGCCCGCCGTTGATGGTCGCGGTGTTCAGGAGCACGTTGGTGCCGTCGGCCTCGATGAGCGCCGACGCGCCCTGAGTGACGACCACGCCGATCTCCAGCGAGCCCCCGGCCGATCGCATGGTCCCATTGTTCGCCTTCGCGTTCGAGCTCAGGATGAGCGAGCCGGTGTCGGCCGTAATGGTTCCGTTGTTCGTCAAGGGCGTTGAGATCTGGCCCTGGCCTCTGATCGTGTGGTTCGCGCCGTTTGTGAGCGAGCCGCCGACAAGATTCGCGATGGTTGCGCGTGTGGCGGGCGCGCCAAGAACGATCGCGCCCGATCCGCTGACGGCGATGGGATTCTCCATGCGGAAGGTGGTCACAGAGACGCCGGATGTCGGGTTCACATCGATCGTGCCGTCGTTCACGAAATCGGAGCGAATCGAGAGCGTCGTGCCGTTGGTGACTGTGAAGCGCCCTCCTAGCTGATTCGTGAACGGGCTCACAAGCGTGTTCACGCCGCTCGACGAGTTCACGTGCCCGGAGTTGAGCAGCAAGCCGCTGAGCGTCGTGATCGTGGTGCCGGGCAGGTTCAGTGTCGCGCTGGCGTTGCTCACGTTGATCGAGTCGAGCGAGAGGTTCGCGATGTTCAGACTCACGGTGTACGGGCCGGAGAGGCCAAGCACCGCCGACTCACCTGGCGCATTCGGGATGTTCCCGCCCGTCCACTTGGTCGCATCGTTCCAGTTGCCATCCACCGGGCTCAGCCACGGGATCGACTGCCCCAAGGCCGGAGCCGCGATCGCCAGACCCGCGACAGACGCGACAACGCTCGACAAACGAATACGCATCGGACTCTCCCTGTGTTCTCGCGCCGACGAACCATGCGGCGACGCTCTCCCTCTCTCTGACGCCGCACTCGCCACGGCGCGCTCGGTAGACCGGCCACCCTCATGCGGGTGCCTGACTCGATCAGCCAGAATAGAACCAACGCCCGACCTACTGAAATGCCCATGCCGCAGATTCATGCAAAAACAGTGTCATTACCGGTGCGTCGCCGCAAAGCGTCCGATATTCACGTTGCGTAAAGAGAGAGTTCACCACCACCCCTCAGCACCCGCTGCCGAAGGCGTCGAAGAACCCGAGCACATCCAGGATGTCCACGATGGTGTCGCCGTTGATGTCCGCGTTGAACTGCTCGCCGCACGGCGCGGGCAGGTTGAGGCATCCGGCAAAGTCGTCGAAGAACTGGAGCACGTCGAGGATGTCCACGATGGTGTCGCCGTTGTAATCGGCGAGGCAGATCCGTGCCGGGAGCACGACCATCCACGCCTCGGTGTTCCCGCTCGGATTGGTCCCCACGCCGACGATCGTTCGACCATCGGGCGTGATCCCACGCGCCGCGTGCAGCGTCCACGCGCCGATATCGATGCCGTGATCCTCGAGCAGCACGCGCGACAACTCGCGCATCCCCGCGGCCTCTGTCCAGAGGAACGCGCGCTGGGCGAGCCCCGTGCTCCCCGCGGCTCCGACAACGATCGATCCATCGCCGTTCATCGCGAGCGCGGAACTTGTCTCCGGCAGTCCCGGGATGGACCCCAACGGCCGCATCCCATCCTGTACCGTCCAGCGGAACGCCTGGAATCCGACCTCGCCATCGCCCGTCCCCACCACCACCGAGCCATCGGCGCTCACCGCGCTGGGGCTCGAACTCACGGAGCCGTCGGGCAGATCACCGATCGAAACCATCCCCGTCTCCATCGTCCAGCGGAACGCCTCGGCCCCCGCGCTCGTGCGCCCGCGCCCGACGATCACGCGCCCGTCTGCGCTGACGGCCGTTGCCACGCTTGCGAACGGCCCGCCCGGCAGATCGCCGAGCCCGATCATGCCGGTCTCCGCGGTCCACAGGAAGGCCTCGTCACCGGAGGATGATCTGCCGCTCCCCACGATGACGCGCCCGTCCGCGCTGACGCCCGTCGCGCCGCTGAGCAGCGCGCTGCCGGGGAGATCGCCGAGCCCGATCACGGCATACATCGCGTTGGTGCGGAAGGCCTCGGTCCCGCCGATCGACATCGATGAACCGACGATCACGGTTCCATCGGCGTTGACGGCGGATGCAATGCTGAACGGTGCGACATCGGTGGGCAGGCCGCGCAGCCCCCACATCTCGCCATCCACCCACACGAACGCCTCAAAGCCCAGGTTCGATCCGGAGATCCCGACGACGACGCGCCCGTCCGCGCTCACTGCGGTCGCGTCGCTCATCACCGTGCCCCCCGGCAGATCGCCGAGCCCCATGAACACCTGTGCCGACGCGCCGCTACCGATCGTCGCCGACGAGAGCGCAACGCATACGACGCGCCGGAACGCGCGAATCACTGGACCTGAATATCCGGACATCTCTGGCACTCTCTCTCTTCTCGTCGGCGCGCGGTCCTCCAGAGCCCGAGCGTGATCGACCCGAGTGTAGCGAATCCGGACCCCGCGGCTCAACAGCAACTTGTGTCCACGGCGCGAAGATCTACGGCGAGGATCGCAAGGGCGGGGATCTGGAACCCTCCACATCGCCCTCTCCCTCATCTGCGCCGCGCCGCCGGCCCGCACGCCGACGAGATCAACACCTTCGCCATGGCCTCCGCCGTCTTGGCTGCGTCGAGATCGCCGCCGCGATGGCGGGACGCGATCGCACCTGTCACCAGCAGCATCAGCTGCTCGGTGAGTGCGCCGGGTTCGGCGGCACCCGCGTGCGACGCGAGTTCCATCACCGCGGCGGCCAGATGCTCGCCGTGCTTGCGTGCGGCGCGATTGATGGGGTCGTTCTCGCTGGGGAACTCCGTGAGCGCGTTGAGAAAGAGGCAGCCGCGAAACTCCGGATTCTTGAACCAGTCGTCGAGCAACTCGAAGAGCGCTTCGAGTTGTCGGCGGGCGTCGTCGCGACCCCTGATGCGGATGTACGCCATCCACTCCTCCATCTCGCGCTGGTCGCGATGATCGAGGATGGCGACGATGAGATCGTCCTTGCTGGCAAAGTGCTTGTAGAAGGCGGTCTTCGTGATGCCCACCGTGTCGAGGATCTGGTCGAGCCCGACCGCCTGGAATCCGTGCTTGTAGAAGAGATCTCCGGCCGCGTCCAGCAGTCTCTCGCGAGTGGGAACCTGCGTCATGGGTGCCTCCGCGGACGGAATGTGGTGTACCCGGAGTCAACCTCTGGTGGACCGAGAGTGTACTTGGCTTTCCGACGCCGGAGTTTATGTTTCTCACGAGCACAACGCGCGGGCGCTGTCCTCGAAGAGAACCGCCATGAAACCACAGCATACATCATCCGATCGACCCCTTGTTGTCAAGAACGCGGCGAGGGCGCTCCGGCTGGCCCGCTCCGGGTCCGGCCCTGTCCTGGCGTTCCTCTCTGATTGGGACGCGGTGGACACCCTCCGCGCCATCGCGGCCAGATCCGGCCTCGAGACGCGCCTTGCGGTGCACCACCGCAGCGCGGCGCTGCTCACCAAGCACAACACACCCGACCTGTCAGCGAGCACCAACTGAGAAAGGAAGTGATATGACCACCCCATCGAACGCCCCAGCAGTCTCCGGCACACTCCATCGTGAGAGCGCGTGCCCCATGCACCGGCTCTTCTCCATCCGTGATCGCGACTCCGGCCGTGCCATCGACAAGCCCTTCTCGGCCGCCGGCATCGCCCTCTTCGCGTACGGCGCGCTCGCCTATGGCGCGTTCCTCGGCGCGATCCTGTACGCCATCGGGTTCGTGGGAAACTGGCTGGTTCCCAAGTCGATCGATTCCGGAGCCGCGGCCCCCTTCATGGAGGCGCTCATCGTCAACGGCGGCATCCTCGTGCTCTTTGTCGTCCAGCACACCATCATGGCGCGGAAGTGGTTCAAGGCGTGGTGGACGAGGATCATCCCGCCTTCGATCGAGCGGAGCACCTTCGTCCTCGCGGCGAGCGCGATCCTCGGGCTTCTCTTCTGGCAGTGGCGACCGCTGCCGCAGGTGATCTGGCAGGTGGATCACGCGGCTCTTGCGATGGGCCTTCAGGCACTCTCGCTCGTCGGGTGGGCGACCGTGCTGATCGCTTCGTTCATGGTGAGCCACTTCGATCTCTTCGGGCTCCGGCAGGTCTGGTTCCGTCTTGCCGGCCGACCCTATCGCCCCGTGGGCTTCCGGCTCGTCGGTCTCTATCGCCTCGTGCGCCACCCGCTCATGGTCGGCTTCCTCATCGCCTTCTGGGCCACACCCGTGATGACGGCGGGGCATCTGATGTTCGCGCTGCTCACCACGGGGTACATCTTCTTCGGGGTATGGATCGAGGAGCGCGGGCTGATGGCCGAGCACCCCGAGGAGTACGGCGCGTACCGCCGACGCGTCCGTGGGTTCATTCCGCTCCCGGTGGCCCGACGCCGGGCCACGACGCGATGACACGCACGTTGTGCAGGGTGCCGGAGAACCGTTCGCCGGACTTGCGACTCATCCGCGCCTCAGGAACGCAAGGACTTTGTCCTTGTTCCGCCGAATCGTGCGGATGTGCCCGAGCGACTGGGGGGTGATCGCGCCCCCCGGCGTCATGATCGACCACTCGGTGAGCAGCTCGATCGGGTGCTCGGCACGATCTCCCTGATTCATCCCGGCGATTCCGTGCGGCTGGTTGAGCAGCGTCGCGTCGACGGTCCGCTCGCCGACACCGTGCACCTCGAACCACATGTGCTCCCGATCGGTATCCGAATCCGCGTCGTCCACCTTGTACCCCATCTTCATGAGCACGCCCAATCCCTGCAGATCCGGACCGGGGTTGATAAGGTCGCCGAACTCCTCCATGAACGCGCGGAGAACCGGGAGCGTCGCAACAGCGCGGGCCGCCATCAGTTCGGACGCCTTGTTCGAGAAGGCGAAGACCATCCCGTCACTCTCCTTTCGCTGGAATGCGAGGGCGGGCCTCGGGCGCGAGCCGCCGAGCTTCGAGAGCATGCCGCGCACGCTCTTTCCCTCGGGTGCGGGCTCGCAGATCACAGAGCGATTCTCCGCGTGGTTCTCGCTGAGATCGCGCAGGGCGCGGTGCTCTGGCGCGGCATTGCGCATGAACTCTCCGACGGGAACGAACCGCACGTCGCCGTCCGGATAGGCAAAGGTGTGTCGCGCAGTGTCGGGGCGCACCTCGCCCTCGATCACCGAGAACGCGAGCGCCCTTGTGGCGGTGTCCATGGCGCCCAGCATCTCTTGCGATGGAGCAAGGATGTCAAAGTCGAAGCCCCCGACCTTGTCCAACCCGTGCGTGTGCACCCAGTCGGAGGTTTCCGGCTTCTTGCCCTCGACCGCGTGGATGATGAACAGGTGCTGGACATCCAGGTCCGCATCGTGGGCCATCTCGTCTCGGAGCGCGTCGAGCGACCAGAACTGCTCCGAGCCGTGGTCCGCGCCGATGGCGCCCGATACGCCGGGCGTCGCGGCGATCGTCTCGGCCAGAGCGTGCACGAACCGAAGCATGTTCTTCCTGTCACGCAGCACATGCTGCGTCTTGGCAGGACACCGGACGCTCAGCGAGCCCGTGCAGGTCGCCAGCAGAGCGCGGTCTCCCCCGGTCATTCCAGGCGTCAGATCGATCACGAGCTGAGGCGGCAGCGTTGGCGTACGCATCATCGACACATCCGCCTCGCCCCAGTGAGGGTGCGTCAAGAGCAGAGACCAATCCATGTCGGCGGACCCGACCCCCTCAGGCCCAACGCGCCCCGGCAACAGGCGCACCCCCCTCTTCTCCACAGAGCCGATGTCATCCATCGACAACGCGCGGCCCTTCCACAGCACCGCACCAACGCTCGGAAAGTCTCGGTCGAACCCGTTCATGCAGCACCTCCCGCAAAGTCCAGAGTGGATTCTCGTAGTTGATGCACAAGCCACGCACACGCCGCCAACGAGTGCACTCCCCCCTCACACCTTCGGCGGATCGGACTTCGGCGCATCCCTGTTCTCACCGGACTTGTTCTCACCGAGCTTGTTCTCGCCGGGCCTGCTCTCGCCGGGCCTGCTCTCGCCCTTGCCGACCAGGAGGCGCGTGATGATCTCCTGCACGTGCGCGCCCGACTCGTCGAACCCGTGGCGTTCAACGCCGAGCGCGGTCACCACGCCGTATCCCATCCCGATGTGGATCAACAGCCACGCCAGGATCTCCGCCGAGTACCGACCCGTGACGCGATGACCCTCCTGCGCGCGCATCACCTCTTTCACGAGGAACGCGTGCACCGACCGGATGTGGTTGCTCACCGCCGCACGGATCTGCTCGTCATCCGATTCCGTGATCGACTGGAGCAGCACGCGATACGCGATCCGCCCGCGCGCCGAGACCATCGGGTTGTCGCCGATGATCCGACGCAGCCGCTCCCCCGGGTCGGGCGCGGTCTTCAGATCCTGGGCCCACTGCTCCAGCGTCTGCTCACCCGTCCGCTCCACCAGCGCGATGAACAGATCCTTCTTCGAAGAGAAGTGGCGGTAGATGATCGGCTCCGTCACGCCCGCGGCCTTCGCAAGCTCCGACGTCGTCGCCCGCGCGTACCCGTGCCGGGCGAAGAGATCGAGTGCGGCATCCAGAAGCTGCTCACGTCGCTTTGCCGCGGGCAGTCGGCTCATCGGACCCTCCAGAATCCACCCTACCTCAGTGCTGCATGGAGTTTAGCGAGTGCTTACCAGCAGAACACTCACCCTTCCAAGACTTATGCCCCAAGCGACTCACACCCCGGGCCCGCCCGTCCCACGTCCCGATCTCTCCGAATGTGGAGGCACCGGGTCGTACCCACCCTTCGCAAACGGGTGGCACCGCAGCAGCCGCCTCGCCGTCATCACCGATCCGCGCAGAGGCCCGTGCTCCTGCAACGCCTCCAGCCCATAGCGGCTGCACGTCGGCTCGAACCGACACTGCCTCCCGATCAGCGGCGAGAGCGTGACCCGATAGATCCAGATCACACCCTCCAGCGGCAGAATCGCCAGCCGCCTCATCCCGACCGTCCACGGCGGGCGATCACCCATCGCGCCCTTCCGATCGAGCGACCCGCCGGTCGATCTCTGAGACCAGCTTCGCCCCCGCCTGCAGCAGCAGCCGTTCATACTCGACGCGCTCCAGCATCGTGTGCGGGCGCACCGTGATCACCAGGTCGAGCGCGAGCCCCGCGCGCGTCCGCGGCATCGTGTGCTGGACATGCCGGAACGCCTCTCGGAGCAGGCGCTTCACGCGATTGCGCACCACCGCGTTCCCCACCCGCCTCCCCACCGAGAGCCCGATCCGATGGCTCCCCGCCTCGCTCGCCCGCGCATAGACCACCAGAGGCCCTGCGGGCTTCGAGAGCTTCCCGCGCAGAATCGCGCGAAAGTCGTTCGCCTTCGACAGCCGCTGACTCCGGCGCAACTTGAGCCCGCCGACTGGTCCGGCCGCCGAAGGGTCACGCGAAGTTGGGCCGCCGCTCATGCGGCATTGTTCGAGGGTCGCCGGCGCGAAGCCGCCCCGCCACCGACATCGGGCTTGGTCTCAACCTGCGCCCCCGCCCGCCGCCCGGACCGACTCCCCGCCCCGGACCCGCTCGCGTCCAACTCCCGCCTCGGGCGCGATGCCGGCAGCAACCCGCAGAAGCACGCCAGCGCGCCCCCCGCGATCAGCCACAGACGCTTCGCATCGTTCGTGGTCCATCTATAGAGGATGGAATCAGGCAGGGGGCGCTCCGCCCAGATGATCGGGGGCGGCTCCAGGGCGTTGAAGATCGTCGCGCTGTCCGCCATGCCGCGGGGCATGCCGGGGAGGGGGTCGCGATCGACGGGGATCATGTTCAGTTCCGAAGCCGCCAGCGAGAGGGCCAAGCGCGGATTCCCACGCTCCAGAGCATCCAGATACCTCTGGTAGTTCTCCAGACGCTCCTGCCTGCGCCGCTCCTGGGTCAGGGCCCGCTCGCGCTGCCAGCGTGCCTCCGCCAGATCGTCCGCGGCAGGGATCAGCATGGTCGCGCCGATGATGGTCACTCCGGCGAGCAGGAAGAGCCAGCCGGGATCGAGTATGGGCGCAACGGTGGTGGTGATGCGGAAGCGCACGTTGAGAGGATTATCGTCGTGTCAAGGGCTTCGGGGCCAGAGATCCTGGGTGGGGACCCAGCCGGCCCTCTCTCTCTTGAACTTCCTCATCATCTCCGGGTCGCCCCGCCATCGACCAGCGTGAAACACGGCGGACACCAGCAGTTCATCGGCTTCACGGAATTCCTACTCCGACGGCACCTTCGCCAGCAGCCCGAACCCTTGCCCCGCAAGGTCGATCAGCGTGTTCAGATCGACCTCCGCCTTCGGGTCGTTCCACCCCACCGACAGCACAAACCGCGCCCCATCCGCCCGGTCCACCAGCCACGTCAGGTTCAGCACCCCCGGCTCCGACCCGCCCTTGTAGGCGATGGAACTCCAGATCGACCGGTCGAACGGGATCCCGGGATTGGCCCGCAACGCCTTCGAGACCGGCTCGTTCTGCGGCGTCTTTGAGAGTGCATCCACCGCCACGATCAATCGCCCACACTCTTCCGCCGTCGCGAACCACTCCAGCGTGTCGATCCACGCCGGGGCCTTCCACATCGCCGCCGCGATCATGCTCGGCACCGCGCTCCCCACCTCTCCCCCCTCGGCGAGCATGGCGCGCCGGGCCGCGACATCCGACGCGATGTAGCGATCGGCCAGCGTGCGATCCGCCCCGAGTTTCATCGCGAACATGTCGCGCGTCGTGAGAAGGGGGGTGTTCCGCGCGGGGTCGCCGTTCAGCCCGACCATGAACGCCTCGACACGCTCTCGCCCCAGCAGCAGCACCAGGTGGTCGGTCGCCGTGTTGTCCGAGATCGAGATCATCTTCAGCGCGTGCTCCGAGAGCGGGTGCTCCGTCCCCTCGGGGTCGAGCTGCATCTCCCCGCTCGGCAGCGACTTCCACGCATCGCGGATCGCCAGCGGCTCATCCCAACGCCGCCGCCCGTCCCGCACCTCTTCCGCCAGCGCGCCCAGCACATACAACTTGAACGTCGAGCCGATCGCCAGTCGCGCCCCCGGGTTCACCGACGCCAGCGGCGCGAGCGACCCATCCGGCTCGACACGAGCCACGTACAGGTTCGCCGTCCCCCGCAACGCGCCGACGCGCTCCGACAGCACCTCCCACGAAGCCGCGGCGTCCTTCCCGCTCCCCGGAATCACCCGGTTCGACATCATCGTGATCAACCCCGTCTCGGGATCGACCGCCAATCGAAACGCCAGCACCACCCCGTTCGCCTCCGACCGCAGGCGTCCGGAGATCGAGTGCGCATCCATCCCCGGACCGATTGATTCCAGCACCGTCGGCCCACCCTCGAGGATCGACGTGGTCACCATCTGAAGCTGGCGGGCCAGAACCTCGGGCGCAATCGCCTCCTTGAACGAATCCGCAAGACGCCCCCCCACGCCGGCCACCCCCCCCACTTCCTCCACCTCCGCGGGCGCGCCGGAGAAGACCGAGAGCAGCCACCGCAACTGCTCCCCGACCGGCGTCTCCGGGATCGGCACCGAGGACACACCCGAATCTGCGGGCGCATCCTGCCCCCGCGCCCATGTCGCGCCCAAGACGGACAACCCGAGAGCAATCGTCCACACCGCCATAGAGAAGCGTAAATATCTGTGAATCATCAACTTGTGCATGTCTGGCCCCGCAGTGTGTTCAGATCTCCCGTGTGACGCTGAGAGAAGATTGGGAATCGAAGCTGGCCAATGTACCGCGTGCTCGTTCGACTGGGGCGGGTGGGCTGGGACTATGATCGGTGGCGATCGTGATCCTCTGCGATTCACGGCGCTGGGTTCCCTTCGGTTCTACCCGTGCCCTTGCCACACAGGGCCCCTTGGACGCACCTCTTTCTGGACCACAGGCCGCGGCATGTCACGACGAGTCGTCATCACGGGAATCGGGCTGGTCACGGGCTACGGCATCGGTAAAGACGCGGCATGGGCTGGCCTCTGTTCCGGCGCGACCGCCATCACCCCGATCGACGCCTTCGACGCGAGCGGGTTCTCCTGCCGCCTCGGCGCGCAGGTGAAGAACTTCTCCGCCAAAGACTTCGTCCCCAAGCACTATCGCAAGGCCGTCAAGGTCATGGCCCGCGACATCGAGATCGCTGTCGGAGCCGCACACATCGCCGTCGCCGATGCCGGGCTCATCACACGGGCCGCGCTCGGCGAGGATGCGCAGAGCGGCATGACCTATCCCTCCGAGCGCATGGGGTGCCACATCGGCGCGGGGCTTATCTCCGCCGAGACCCCCGAACTCGCCGCAGCCCTCTCCACCTCGAAGAGCGCGGACGGTGAGGTGGACATCCGCCAGTGGGGCGCGACGGGAATGAACAACCTCCCGCCGCTCTGGATGCTCAAGTACCTCCCGAACATGCTCGCCTGCCACGTCACCATCCTGCACGGGTGCGAGGGGCCGAGCAATACGATCACCTGCCAGGATGCCAGCGGCCTGCTCTCGATCGGAGAATCGGCGCGCGTCATCGAGCGCGACGCCGCGGACCTCTGCTTCAGCGGCGGGGCCGAGTCCCGCATCTCCATGATGGGCATGTCGCGCATGATCGTCTCCGGGCGACTCGCCGACGCGCCGCACGACGCAGACCCGCTCGCGTTCGCAAGGCCCTACGACGACGCCTCACCGGGCGGCTTGCCCGGCGAAGCGGGCGGCATCCTCATCCTCGAAGAAGAGAGCGCGGCCGCATCACGCGGCGCGAAGATGCACGCTCGCCTCCTCGGGTTCGGCGCGGCCCAGTCCGGCCCCCCCTCGGTGCCCCCTCTCGCCAAAGACCAGACCATCCCGAGCGACGGGCTCCGATACGCCATCGAGGCCGCACTCGACTCCGCACGCTGCACCCCCGAGGAGATCGACGCGATCTTCCCCCTCGCGGCGTGCGTCCCGTGGATGGATCGCGCAGAGGGCGAGGCGCTCCGCGAAGTCTTCGGCGACAGGCTCGCATCGATCGAACTCGCGACACTCTCTCCGCAACTCGGACAGAACCTCGCGGGAGACGGCGCGGTCCGTGTCGGCATCGCGGCCATGTGCATCGAGCAGCAGATGCTCCCGGCGCGCCTCCACAGCGGGAAGGCCTCCGTAGGCCTCCACGCCGGCCCCGCGCCCGCGCGGGCGGCACAACTCAGAAAGGTGCTCGTCTGCACCTCATCGAACGGCGGACAGAACGCGGCTCTCGTGTTGGGAGCCGTGTAAGGGTCACTACTCATCTCTTCGAACAGGGAGTTCACGGCATGTACGAGCAGAATCGCGGACACTCACACAGGGGCGGCGGCGGACGACGCGATGGAGGCGGTTACGGCGGACACGGAGGCCATGGCGGGCATGGCGGCCACAGACGCGACGGAGGCGAACGAGGAGGCGAGCGCCGCGGCATGCCGCTCTCCGAGCTCGACCCCAACCTCACCGACATGAGCCGGCGCGTCATCGGCTGCGCGATCGAGGTCCACAAGGCACTCGGCCCCGGCTTCGATGAGTCGTGCTACATCAACGCCCTCAAGACCGAGATGACCAAGGCCGGGCTCAAGTTCAAACTCAACCACGCCTTCGATGTCGTCTACGCCGGCGAGAAGGTGGGCTCCGCGACCGCCGACCTTTACGTCGAAGACCGCTTCGTCGTCGATCTCATGGCCCGCCCCGGCGAGATCGGCTCGTACGAGCGCAGCACCGTCCGGGCACAGCTCCGCGCCGCAGACCTCGAACTCGGCCTCATCATCAACTTCTGCGAGCGACGACTCAAGGACGGGTTGGTGCGCGTCCTCAACCCCGACAAGCTCAACGCCATGCGAGGCGACGACGAGGAGTACGAAGACGACGACGAGGGCGACGCCCCCGACGGCAACACCGCCGACTTCGAGTGATCGAGACCCGCAACCGAGGAACACCGTCCGATGGGCCAACGCCGCATCGTCATCACCGGCATGGGATGGGTCACGCCGCTCGGCACCACGCTCGAGGGCGTCTGGTCGCGCCTCCTCAACGGAGACTCCGGCATCGGGCCCGTCACACACTTCGACGCCTCAACCTTTGTCACCAACTTCGCGGCACAGGCCCCGCCCATCGACCTCGCCGAGTATCTCGACGATCCCACACCCTTCTCGGCGGCGGCGCGGAACTCGCGATTCGCGCTCGCCGCCGCGTCGATGGCCCTCCGCCAGGCCTCGTTCAAGCCCCACGACATGGCCAAGCCCTCCCGCGCCGGCATGTACCTCGGTTCCGGTGAAGGCCCCCACGACTTCTCGCACTACGCCGCCATGCAGATGGCCGGCTGGAACCCCGAGACCCGCACGATCGACTCCGGCGTATGGGCCTCCACCGCGCAACGACGGATGGAGCCGCACCACGAGCACGAGCAGGAGCCCAACATGGCCCTCTCGCACCTCGCGCACGCCTTCGGGTTCCGTGGGCCGGCGTACAACTGCATGACGGCGTGTGCCGCGAGTACGCAGGCGATCGGCGAGGCCTTCGAGATCCTGAAGCGCGGCGATGCCGACGTGATGCTCGCGGGCGGCACCCACTCCATGATCCATCCGCTCGGCATGACCGGCTTCATCCGCCTCACCGCGATGAGCAAGCGCAGCGACTCGCCCAAAACGGCCGCACGCCCGTTCGATAAGAACCGCGACGGCTTCGTCATGGGTGAGGGCGCGGGCATGCTGGTGCTCGAAGATCTTGAGCACGCAAAGGCACGCGGCGCGACGCCCCTCGCCGAGATCGCCGGCTTCGGCTCATCCGCCGACGCCTTCCGCATCACGGATATCCAGCCCGACGGCAGGGGCGCGCAAGCCACCATGAGGCAGGCGCTGAAGCAGGCCGGGATCGACCCGCGTGAGCCGGGGCCGGATGGACGGCCGGGCGTGCATTACATCTCCGCGCACGGCACGGGGACGCAGGAGAACGACGCGATCGAGACTGCGGCGGTCAAGGGCGTCTTCGGGCCGATGGCCCCGAAGATCCCGTTCAGCTCGGTGAAGAGCATGCTCGGGCACTTGATCCAGGCCGCGGGAGCGGTCGAACTCATGACCTGCGTCATGGCCATCAAGACCGGCATCGTCCCCCCCACCATGAACCTCTCCGAGCCCGATCCCGAGTGCGATCTTGATTATGTGCCGAACGCGGCGCGGGACCTGAATCCGCAGGGCGGCGTCGAGGTGTGCTTGTCGAACTCGTTCGGCTTCGGCGGGCAGAACGACACGGCGGTGGTGAGAAGGTTCAGAGGCTGACTTTCAAACTTGTTCGCCGCTCGTTAGTGTTGCGTCGCGGAGCTTCGCGTGTTATCGTATTTACATGCTGCTAGCTGCTGTATCGAACACCCCATCGGTATGGACGCTTGCGGGCGCACCTCGCATCATCCTCGTCATCCTACTCGGAGGCGTGACGATTTTGACGATCGCAACGTGGGCGATGTGGCTCGCGGGCGTTGGGAGGTTCAAGCCTAACGCCGCAGATGCTACAACAACGAACGGAAGCCGCATCGGTCCGTGGCAGTGGCTCCAGTGGTTCTTCACAACCATCATCGATGACTTTCGCAACTTTCTTGCGCTCGTTCTCATGGGCATCTTTCTGATCGCCATGGTGCTCATGCTCTGGCCCAGTCTGGCGTACCCATGCGGCACATACGACAATCTGAAGGATGGGCTTCAAACCGTTGTTGCGTGTCTTGGCGGGCTCGTTGGCTCCATCATCGGGTACTACTTCGGCGAATCAGCCGCAGCGAAAGCCAATACAGACGACGGAACGACGACCCCCGGAACGCCGACACAGGGGCCGCTACCCCCAGGAGCACCTCCCGCTACACCACAATCCGGCGCTCCCGCGAGCACCGCGTCCGAGATGCCCTCAGCCATGTCGGCTCCGCCGATCAAGAAAGCCGCTGATCCGCCGAGCCTGGGCACAGAATGAACCTCGACTCGCCAAGTCGCTGAACACGCCACTCGTTATCGCGTACATACACTCAGCCCATCATGCTCCCGCAGGCACTCGACATCTCGATCGAAGACACGCTTGTGAGGCCCGGCGACCGCCACAGGCAGGTGCTGTTTCGCAAAAGCGGCGACACAACGTGGTATCGTGTCTTTCTCCGGCTCGACGGTCGTGATGTCCCCTTTGTGAAGTCGGTCACGTACCGCCTGCACGAGACATTCACGCCCAACCAGTTCACCGTTGAGCGCACGCCCGCCAATCCGGATTGCCTGTTTGAAGTATGGATGTGGGGAACGTTTGAGATGACGGCGATCATCCACGATCTTCGTGGACGCGAACAGGTCGTTGCTCACTCACTCCGCTTCGACCAAGACCTTGATGCCGAGGCGGCAAAAGAGAAGAAGCTGCAGTTTTATCCCGCCTGATGCGGCCTACACCAGCGGCGTCTTCCCCGGCATGGGGACTTCCGGCGTCGGCAGCGGGCCCATCTCGTATGAGGGCGGCGTGAGGTCGAGTTTGGAGTTCAGCGCCTGCTCCCACGTCACGGTTTTGCCGGTGTACGCGGCCATGCGACCCATGATCGCCGTCAGCGTGGACTCGGCCACCTGCTTCGCCTCGTTCACGCGCTTGCCGGACTTGATCGCTTCGAGAAGGTCCACGTGCTCCTGCACGTATGGATTGTTGTTCTGGTCGGTGAACTTCCACGGGTCCTCACCTCCCCCCGCGCCCCCCCCGCTTCCCGGAGCTACGCGAAGGTCCGCCGCTCCAGGGCGCAGCGTGAACGACCCCCGCGTCCCACGGATCACCTCTTCCACGCGCGCCGTCGTTCCGTCCTGCTGGCGGCACATCGACATGCACGTCGCGCCCGACGCGTACTCATACAAGACGCCGAAATGGTCATAGATGTGCCCATACGCCGGGTCCGTCCGCACCTGCCTCCCCCCGACCGCCGTCGCCTTGTCCGGGTGCGTCTCGCCGCTCGACACGCTCATCGCCCAGTTCACAACATCCAGATTGTGCACGTGCTGCTCGACGATGTGATCTCCCGACAACCACGTGAAGTAGAGCCAGTTCCTGATCTGCCACTCCATGTCGGACCATTCGGGGCGGCGGGGGTGCATCCACAGCCCGCCCTGGTTCCAGTAGGCCTCGCTGGTGACGATGCGGCCGATCGCCCCGTCCCGGATCCGCGCCATCGCCTCGCGGTACGACGTCTCGTGCCGACGCTGCGTCCCCGCCACGATCGACAAACCCTTCTCGTCGGCCATGGCGGACGACTCAAGCACGGAGCGGATCCCCGCGGGATCGACGGCGACGGGCTTCTCAACGAAGACGTGGCACCCCTTCTCGACCGCGGCACGCAGGTGCATGGGCCGGAAGTGAGGCGTGGTCGCGAGGATCACCATGTCCAGATCGTTCTCAAGGATGCGCTGGTAGGAATCGAAGCCGGTGAGCACGCGATCGTCCGGAAGGTCCACGCGATCGCGCCACGGATTGTCGTTGGAGGTGAGGTATCCCCTCGCGCCGCCGATGCGATCGGTGAAGAGGTCGGCCATGCCGACCAATCGGACATCGGGTGAGGCCTCGAGGGCGTTCATGGCGGCGCCGGTGCCGCGCCCGCCGCAGCCGATCACGCCCAGACGGATCGAATCCATCGAACGCCCCGAACTGGCAAAGGCCATATTCGTGCCCGAGAGAGACATGAGCCCCAGCGCAGAAGCACCGGCAACGGAGGTTTTGACGAAGTCGCGGCGGGTCACGGTGCTTTCGGACATCGGAAACTCCTACGGAAAGGCGGGGAGAACGCGGAGCAGAGACACGGAGGAACGCAGAGAAAACGAAGAGTCTTTACCACAGAGACACGGAGTCGCAGAGACGGAAAGGACGAAGGAGAAGGCAGATGAAGGCGGAGTTGATGAACTGTTTCATGTCTTCGCCACTCCTTCCCTCTGCGCCACTCTTGGCTTCCTCTGCGACCTCTGCGTTCTCTTCACGAGCATCAGATGAGCTTGGTCTGGCCGGGGATCGCGACCTGCGGCATCGCCATCGGCCCCCACTCCAGCGACTCCGGCACAAGCGACTCCTTCGAGTTCATCGCCTGCTCCCACGACACGGTCTGCCCGGTGTACGCGCTCATCCGCGCCATGATCGCCATCAGCGTGCTGTTCGCGCCGCGCAGCGCATCATTCAGCGGCGCGCCCGCGCGGATCGACTTGAAGAGCTCCTCGTGCTCCGACTGGTACATGTCCCGATCCGCCCGGCCTGTGTACTGCCACGTCCGCTTGTTGTCGAGGTCGCGCGTCTCGAACGTCGGCACCCACCCGTTCACCGTCGCCGACCCCTTCGTCCCGTAGATGTAGTCGCTGTTGTCCGCCGGGCATCCATCGATCTGGCGGCACGTGTGGTGCGACCGCAGCCCGCCCTCATACTCATAGATCGCCGCAAAGTGATCGAACACGTTCCCGCTCTCAGGCCCGAACCGCGCCGCCCGGCCGCCCAGACAGTTCACCCGCAGCGGGATCCGATCCCCCACCGCCCACGCCCCGCGATCGATCGAGTGGCACGCCTGCTCCACGATGTGATCCCCCGAGATCCACGTGAAGTGCCACCAGTTCCGCATCTGGAACTCCACATCGCTCCACTCCGGCTTCCGCGGCCGCTTCGTCAGCGTCCCCGTGTGATACGTCGTATGGACCGACATGATCTGCCCGATCGCCCCCGAGTTGATCTTGTCAAACGTCGCCACCATCCCGTCGTGGAAACGCCAGCAATACCCCACAACCGTCGCCAGGTTCTTCGCCTTCGCCTGCTTCGCCGACTCGATGAACGAACGCACGCCCGGCCCGTCCACAGCAACGGGCTTCTCCGCAAAGACGTGCTTGTTCCGCTCGATCGCGTACCGATAGTGCACCGGACGGAACGCCGGATACCCCGTGATCAACACCGCATCAACGCCCGCATCGATCGCCGGCTTGTACGACTCAAACCCGACAAACCGCCGCTCGGGTGCCACCTGCACGCGGGCCGACGCCTCTTCCCCCATCGTCTCGGTGATCCCCTTCAAGGACGACTCCAGCCGCTCGCCGAACACGTCCGACATTGACCACAGCACCACACCCGGATCCGCAGAGAGCGCCTGGATCGCCGCGCCCGTGCCGCGCCCGCCGCACCCAACCAGCGCGATCCTGATCTGGTCCGACCCGCCGCGCAGCCCCGACCCAAGCCCCCGCGCATCGATCCGTGCCGCGTTCGCGGTCGAAAGACCCAGCCCCGCAAGACCAAGCCCGCTCAGTCCAAGCCCCGCCAATCCCGCGGCGGATCCCTTGACAAACTCTCGACGACCACGATCAGACGACGACAATGCAGGATCCATGCGTGCGCTCCGGTGACATGCGAACAGAACGCCCAATGTAGCACATCGCAACCGCCCCGCGCCCACAAACCCAACGCTCCTCACCGCTGCCGAATCGTCCCCCCC